>JBKPQL010000091.1:0-12630 GCA_046734045.1 Verrucomicrobiota bacterium | reverse complement strand
TTCCGCGGAAACTTGTTTTGTTGCTCGACGAAACTGCTCACGCCCAGTTGAGCCAATTTCTTCTTCGCGCGGCTGAAGCTGCGCCGGAAGCGGTTCGTCCCTCGTAAGATCGTTTTCGTTCGGATTCATACAAAATTCTATGATGCCGAGGCGCGATTACACGCAAGCCCGAATGCAGGGCTAGCTTTTAGCGGCGACGTTCAAGCAAAATGATCTCGTGCTGATTCGGCTAAGACTTGGCGCGCAGCCTGTGAGAGCGGGCAGCTTCTCGTCGATGAGCAGGCCTAGGACTGAGTTATCCTTCTTTGGTCCCATCAACTTGGTGACCTGCGGTGCGTCCGAGATGAAAAGCTCTATCGGAAAGTTAGACAGTAACCCGCCATCTACGATAGCGTGGCCCGCGACGTCGCGGCCGAGATACTTCCCCCAACTTGGCTGCCAGATTACCTCGTCCCAAACAAGCGGAATGCTCATGGACATCCGTACCGCCCAGACTATCGGGCAATCCGGAACTGTCCGGTGGTTCAGCACGAGAATACTTTCGTCCGTCGTGTCAGACGCAACGACCGAGAGTGACCGCTTAGTAAAGAAACGCGGTGTCGTTTCAACGGCAACCGAAATGACCGATCCGATGGCACCGCGAGTGCTCGCTACTGAACCAGAGCGAGCTTGCATATTCAATCCACGAAGCCGCTAATCTTTTAGGCGTCGATTATTTCAGTATTTATAGACTGATCAAGCGCGGAAAACTTCGGGCATGTCGTGCACTTCGCGGAAAGCTGCTCGTTCCGCGCACCGAATTGTTGCGACTTCTGAAGAGCTAATGCGTCAGGCGGCCATAACCGAAACTGACACGCTGCGCTTGGGCCAGGCTGTGATCTTGTCGCAAGTGTCCGTACGTTTTCATGCACAACGCGCCGCCGTCCTTGTGTCCGAGCCAGCGCGAGACAGTAGGAATATCGACGCCGCTTTCGATACAAATGGTCGCGAAAAGGTGTCGAAGATCGTGATGAGTGATTCGCTTCATTCCGATCTTCGCCGCCGCGTGCGTCATGCTGTTCTGACATTCAAAGACGCGCATCACGGTCGTGCTCAAAGGCTCGTTCGCCCGCTCCTTTCGTAACTCAGTTAGCATCTGCTCTAATTCAGGAATCATCGGAACATACCGAGTCTCTCCGTTTTTCGTCGCCGTCACCGGGTCGCCGCGAACATGAAGCTGATGGCGAGCAAAATTTGCATCTGCCCAAGTCACGAATTTCGCTTCACTGATTCGCAAACCGCTATAGGCCAGAAACCGCACGAGGTTGGTGCAATCTTTCGACTGCCGCGCGCCGGCAGTGCGGATCTCTTCTACGAACCGCAAGAACGCTTCTCGCGACGGTAACTCCAATCGCTTCGCGCGAATCCGCATGCGTGAGAGATTCGCCGCTGGATTTCCGAAGCGTGCACCTCTATCTACTGCCTCAGCGAAAACAGCGCGCAGTGTTCCGATGGCGTTGTTAACAACTGAAGGCGCGTACAGCTTTTGAAATCTGACTAACCACTCCTGGCAATCGCGCTCACTCACCTTGCGCACGTCCGTTCCGAAAAGCGCCGGCCACGAACGATTGATGAAATCGATCAAACCATCGCGATAATCTTTCGATCTTGGTTTGAGCGAGACATTCGCGTGAACTTTTTCCAGATACACCCGCGCGGCGTCGCCAACGGTCATCTTCCCGATCGTGACGGCAGCGACCGATTCCAGCTTCGCGCGATGCTCACGTATCGTTTCGGGCAGCCGTTGCTTGGCGACCGAGAACACAGTCGTTTCCAAACTCTTCCACACCCGCTTTCCATTCACTCTGAACCGTGCGAAATACGTTCCCGCAGGCCGATAGCGAACCAAATTTTGCACCGACGTTGCCTCCCAAAGAGGTTTATCTTCGCTGCTCACAGTTGCGGAGTGTGACTTACGCGTGCCGCGGGCTAAGCTCCATGAATGGAGCGGATGGAAAGTAAACCCGCCGCAAGGAAGGCGGGCCATTCGTGACCATCAGGTCTGTTAGTGCGATGCGGTGGCGTCGTACCGGCAGAAGCGAGGTGGGCAGAAAAGGCGGGCAGAACGGACTTTCGTGCGCGATTTTTTCAGCCTACTCTACGAGGGTAAAAGCCGGCATAGCTCAGTTGGTAGAGCAGCTGATTTGTAATCAGCAGGTCGTCGGTTCGAATCCGACTGCCGGCTCTCTTACAAACGCTGTTCACACACTGCGTTAGCCAGTCGACTGACGCTCTATTCGCACAAACTCGTCGGCACAGCCACTGCCGGATACTGCCGTTATGGTGGGGTACACAGGTCGCTCTGACGCGAGCGCACGCTTTCAAAGCACCTCTGGTTCAATGCGAGCGCAAAGGAGGTGCACGTGTCTAAGCGCGCTGTTCTCAAGGTCGTCAAAGTCAACTACACGCCGAGTGCGCCGTGGATGGTCCGTGTGCCCGATCAGCTGCAAAAAATTGAGGCGGCAAAGAAGAAATTCTTCCGACGCGAATCTGTTGCGAAGGCATACGTCGAGCGCTTGGCTCGGCAGCTCGGAGATTATCACGCACAGGCGCTCGGCTTGTCAGATCGTCAAAAGCTCGAAGCGTCTGAGTGCTACCGCTTACTAGAGGGTCACAACGCGAGCTTGCTCGAAGCCGTCCATCATTTTCTTCGATACCGCGAGCACGCCAAGAACTCGGTTCCCCTCGGTGAGCTGTTCACAGAATTTCTCGGCATCAAAGAGCAGGACAACGCGAGCCGCAGATACATGACCGATTTGCGGAGCAAGGTCGGTCGGTTCGTTGGTGTACACGAGAGTCAGCTTACATGCGACGTTACCGCAGCCGACATTGAACACTGGATTCGCAGCCTCGATATCGGCTCGGTCTCCCGCGAGTCGTATCGCCGCAACCTGAGCACGTTCCTGGAATTCGGTCGCCGCCGCGGATACAGCCGAGTTAATCCTGCGGCAGATATTAAGATCAGGCGGCGACCAGAAGGCGAGGTGACAATTCTTACGCCGGCCGAAGTGCAGGTCCTGTTGGACAAATGCGCGTCCGAGATTGTGCCATACGTCGCCATCTGTGCTTTTGCGGGATTGCGTCCCTCGGAAGCTGCCGCGCTGGATTGGGCGGACATTCACCTCGACAGCATGCAAATCGAAGTCCGAGCGCGACATTCGAAGACCCGCCGCTATCGGCTGGTGCCGATCCAGCCAAATCTCGCACAATGGCTCTCGCTGACTCCGACCAAGAGCGGTTCCGTTTATTATTCGCGCCGCAAGTTTCGCGAAGCCTACAAAGCCGCTGGAATTGAGCAGTGGAAAATGGATGTCCTGCGTCATTCGTACGGCACGTATCGCCTGCCGATCCTGAAATCGGCCGATGCACTTGCGTTGGAAATGGGCAACTCCGCCGACGTGATTTTTCGTCATTATCGGCGCCCGGTGAACGAAGCTATGGCGCGAGCGTACTTTGCGATCATGCCAAACGCGCAATCACAAACGACACCAGTGGACTCTCATTCAAACGCTACGGATCAGACGCTCACGAAGGAATTGCTCCAGGGCGGCAGCGGGAATACGCCACGTCCGCTGCAAACGGACAGCGCTCAGGCGGCGTGACAAACACAATTGCCTGACCGTCTTCGGAGCAAGCGACAGCCGTCGCGCCACTTCATCCACTGTCAACAGATTGCGCAACAATTCAGATTCGCCCATGTCATTTTTTACTGATTGCCTAATACCAGTTTGCATATCCAGAGATTCCGCTAAGCGGAGCAAGAGCGGGCGCTAAACCGAGAGCAACATTTCTGACCAGCTCTGATGGTGCCAAGGATCGCTGATTAATCTTTTTGAAGGAGGGACGCCTTACCCCTTAGACAAACTAAGGAATTCTGATTCGTCGCCGAACCGCTCTTGATTCGATCAGCGACGCGACTAACAACGCCACGGCTACGCAACGTTTGAACCGACGCTGTCCAAACATTCAATCTTGCTATCACTGAAACGATGATCGCCAACTTAATAACCCGTACAGATGCCATTGTGACGCAGCGACAAAACGGAGCTTGATCTGGCCTTGTGCGCGAGCTTTTCGCAACCGTCGAAGTGACTGCAAAAAGTGCGATGAACACGCCGTCTCGCGCACTCCACTGATACTTCAACACCAACGCCAGAGTGGCCTCACGCAAGAGTCGAACGCGCCGCCACCGACACCCCAACGCACCAACGCTCTCTTCCCCAGCTTGTCGCGTCGTAGCCATCCAGCGAAGGCGGGAGCAGCCAAAGAACGCGCGCGCGTTTTTCTTTGGTGAGATTGTCAGACATTTCAGCTAGGGTTTTGACTCACAAATGCCTGGGGCCGCGAATCGCAATCTGTTCTCAATTTGCTCGAGAATCTTAACGGTCTCGACCAACTCAAAGAGCTTTTTTGGAACGAGCTGAATTACGAACGCATCAATGAACCGATATCACGACGCGGTTGGAATGAGACAGCAGCGAAGTGCTTAGCAGACGATCCGCTCGTCTTCGCCGGCGGAGGCGAGAACAACGATTTCAAAATCGTTCTGGCGAGGTTGGATTCGGATCATGTGCGGCTGGGATTGCAGCGACCGGTGATCAATCGGCTGCTGCGCGACTTTCCGTATGCGTTGTTTCTGTTTTCAAATCGCGACCGCAACGCATGGCATTTCGTTAACGTAAAGTATGATCATGATCCGAAACGGCGGCAGTTGTTTCGCCGAATCTCGGTCGCGCCAGGAGATCGGTTACGCACTGCGTCGGAGCGGATGGCGACGCTGGATTTGGAGACGATCGGCGCGCAGGCGTCGCCTCTTACTATTCAAGATCGACATGATGAAGCGTTCGACGTCGAAAAAGTCACGAAGAAGTTCTTCGACGATTTTGTCGAGGTGTTCGCCGCAGTCGCGAAAGACATTGGCAAACACAACAATTGGGAACAGAACATCGTTGAGAAAGAAACGCAGACGCTCCTGAACCGGCTGCTGTTTCTTTACTTCATCCAGCGTAAAGGCTGGCTGAATCGGGAGCGCGACTATCTCTACAAGCGGTTCAACGAACAATTCAGGAAAGATCGGGACGCGTTCAATTACTACTCAAACTTTCTCCATCCGCTGTTCATCCGACTATCCACAGAGATGAAAGAAGCTGGCGGCACCTTGGGTGATCTTCCTTTTCTAAACGGCGGCCTGTTCGACGACGAGTACGGTGGTCAGCAGCGGCAAGATAAGTTCCTTCGCCGCACGCGCATGAAGGTGAGCAACCGCACGTTCGCGCATGTGTTCGACGACGTGCTGGAGAAATACAACTTCACCGTGCGGCAATACGCGGACACTGCGCGCTACTTGTTCGACAATCTGAATCCGAACGGCAATCGCGATGACATCGATGTGATCTTCAGCGGCGACAAGAGCGTGGAGAGCGTTGTCGGTCGATTCGCACCTAACGCAAATCCGGAATACAAATTCGCTTCTGGCGAATCAGAGCTTTCCACAGTCGTAGCGACCGATGTGCTCTCTGAAGGACTCAACCTTCAGGACTGCGACAAAATGATCAATTACGACCTACATTGGAATCCCGTGCGGTTGATTCAGCGATTCGGTCGCATCGATCGCATCGGTAGCGATCACGAAAAAGTGCACGGATTTAATTTCCTTCCCGAGACCGGTCTCGATAAAAATCTCGGACTCCGCGAAAAACTGCACAATCGCATTCAGGAGATTCACGAAACAATTGGCGAGGACGCGAAGATTCTCGATCAGACCGAGGAGCTCAATGAAGAGGCAATGTATGCGATTTATGATTCGAAGAGCGCACAGCTCAGCTTGTTTGAAGATGAGAAGGAAGAGCTTCTCGATCTAAACGAGGCCGAAGAAATTCTGCGACAATTGCGAAGCGACAATCCAGCAGAGTACGAGCGAATCACGCAACTCCGCGACGGAATACGCAGCGCGAAGATTTCGACACAAAAAGGAATGTTCGTCTTCTGGTGATGGCGCGCGCGGAGGCAGGACGGTGGCGGCCGCCACTGCCCCTTTTAATTCAGCTTTTCTTGTCAGAAAAAATGGGTAGTTTTTCTGACAGCTAAGCTGGGGTATATATGTTACAAGTAGTTCAAATCAAGGTCCTTGACCGCATCTACGGCAAGGGAAGGGGTTGGGTGTTTACTCCGAAACGATTTCTTGACCTCGGTTCTCGTGATGCTGTGGATCAGGCACTATTCCGTCTTTCCCAGCAAGGCACCATTCGAAAGTTAAGTCGCGGTCTTTACGATTACCCGAAACAGCACCCACAACTGGGCCTTCTAAGTCCCGACCCGGATGCTGTCGCCAAAGCCCTCAGCGAAAAGCATGAGATTCGTCTGCAACCGTCGGGCGCTTTTGCAGTGAATCGGCTAGGTCTGTCCCAGCAGGTGCCGGCCAAGATGGTTTACCTCACCGATGGTCCCGAAAAATCGGTCAAAGTTAGAGATCAGACAATCCAGTTGCGCCGCACCACACCAAAGAACATGGCAACCGCCGGCTCGATTTCCGGCCTCGTGATTCAGGCTTTCCGCTACCTCGGCAAAGAAGGAATCACGTCCAGCCACATCGCGACGCTTCGCCGGGTGCTTTCGGCGGATGATCGCAAGCGGCTGTGGAGAGACAGGATTTATGCGCCAGCCTGGATGCATCGCTATTTTGCTGAGATTAGTAAGAGCTGAGCGATGGACACTTTTGCGCGCCTGCCTGCCGTTGACCGAGAAACATATTTTCGAGAGGCTGCGGCTCGCATGGGCCTCCCGCCCCACGTCATTGAAAAAGATTTCTGGGTCTGCTGGACTCTGAAACGTCTCTTCTCGCTGGAGTCTCTGAAAGAAAATCTTCTCTTTAAAGGCGGCACATCTTTGTCGAAGGCCTACCGACTGATTCGCCGCTTTTCCGAAGACATCGATATTTCTATCCAGCGGGATAGCCTTGGATTTGGCGGAGAGAACGATCCAGCCAATCCAAAACTATCCAAAAAGGCCCGAACACGTTCAGTCGATGCGTTAGCTGATGCCGTGAAATTGCGAATTTTCGAAAGAGTTATGCCGGAGCTAGACCAGATGATTAGAGATCAGGGACTCAAGGAGAATTGCACACTAAGCAAGGATGATACCGATCCTGATCAGCAGTCGCTTGCTTTCGCTTATCCTCGAACAGGGCTAACGCAGGGTGCAACCGCATACCTTCGGCCATCCGTAAAGATCGAGTTTGGTGCGCGCTCCGATCATTGGCCTGCAGAGATTAAAGAAGTGCAGCCTTATTTGGCGGAGGCAATCCGCGACGCCATGCAGGAATCAAGGATCGAGGTCAAAGTGATGGACGTTAGGCGCACGTTTTGGGAAAAAGCTACGATTCTCCATCAGTTGGCCCACTTGCCGGCCGACAAGCCTTTTCCAGCGCGCTACTCCCGGCATTACTGCGACGTTGCCGAAATGATCACGTCGAAAGTAGCGGACAAAGCCGCGAATGACGAGAAACTACTCAAAGCCGTAGTGGAGCATAAGCAGACGTTTTATCGGTCAGCGTGGGCAAATTACCCGACCGCGGTAAAAGGGACGCTGCGACTTCTACCGCCTGAAGAGCGTGTCGCGGACCTCTCGAAAGATCTGGAATCAATGCGCGAAATGTTTTTCGACAAACCGCCGGAACTTAAACAGGTTCTACAGATCCTTGACGGCTGGTTATCCACTTTCAATCGTGCGTGAGCACTTCTGCCGCTCCTGCGGTAACGCTTCAACAAATCGGCGATATGATTGTGCACCAGGTTGCTGCACACATCCAGAACCGCAATTGAAACGAGCGTTCGATTCTCTCGCTTCGCTGTGCGCCGTAAAGGTATTGCTCGCTTTTGCTGCGCTCCACCTTGACTGTGCTCGCTCCGCGCAGAAGAGGTCGTTATCGGTTTGCGTTGGAAGAGCAGTTGGTGCCCGGAACAACATAGACAACAATTCGTTCTTGTGCGCAAAACACGCGCTGATCGTCACTGCCAAATACTGCCATTGCGATGGGATTTCGGCGGATTTCGAAGGTTGCGAAGGGTTGTCGAAGTCGCTATTTACACAGGTAAGTATGTCAAACGCCCAAATCACCGTGGCGTTTGTAATCAGCAGGTCGTCGGTTCGAATCCGACTGCCGGCTCATCTCAATGTTAGATTTCCGATTTCGGATTGCGGACTGAATTAAGCTGCGGCGGTTTCGCCGACGCGGAGGCTCATGTCCATCACGCAGACAATGAAGTCGCGTCGCCGGCGAAGTGGAGAAGTTCGAGAATATCTGCGCGGAGGCGAAGAAATTCGGAGCTGCTGCGATCACGCGGTCGACCGAGCGCATTAGTGATGTCCCGGTCGATTCGGCCCGGACGCTGCGTCATGATCATGATTCGATCACTCATGTAGATGGCTTCATCAATGTCGTGAGTAACGAGAAGCATTGTAGTGCGGCGATTTTCCCAGAGCCGCAGGACTTCATCCTGTAGACGCATACGGGTGAAGGCATCGAGCGCGCCGAGCGGTTCGTCGAGGAGGAGAACTTTCGGGTGATTGATGAGTGCGCGTGCCAGAGCAACACGCTGGGCCATGCCCCCGGAAAGATGATGCGGATAAGCGTTGGCAAATGCGTCGAGTCCGACGAGCCGCATGAATTCGTCCACTTCATTTCGTTTTTCGCGCAACACCCGGCGCGCAACGAGGCCGGCCTCGATATTGCGACGAACAGTGAGCCAGGGAAACAGATTAGGGTCTTGAAAAACAAGACCACGTTCCGCACTCGGGTCACTGATTGGATCTGAGCCAATCAAAAGTTCGCCCGAGTCGGGAGTATCCAGACCGGCAATGAGTCGAAGCAGGCTCGACTTGCCGCAGCCGCTTGGGCCAATGAGCGAAACCAATTCTCCGGGAGCTATCGACAGCGAGATATTACTTAGAGCTTGTCGACGCGTGAGCGGGTCATCAGGCGCCGGAAAGCTTTTGCTGACATCCTGAACGCGGAGCGAGGAGGGTCCGGTCTCGGCTACGGCTACCATTTGATAATTCCCTTTTGCCAGACGAGCAAACGGTCCCGGATTTTAAACAAAAGCGTCATTAGGCTTGAGAAGAAGGCCGCCATGATGATGAGGGCGGCGAAGACTTTGCCGTATTCAGCCCAGCCTTGCGCCCAACTGACATACCAGCCCAGACCGGATTTAACTCCCACAGATTCCGCAACCACAAGAGTAAGAAAAGACGCACCGAGGCCCATGAATAAGCCGATGAAAATATTTGGAACTGCGGCTGGAATCGCGACGCGAAAAATGAGATAGGCGCGTCCGGCGCCCAGCGTTCGAGCGACGTCAAGGTAGGACGCGCGAGTATTGGAAATCCCAGACGCAGTCAACATTGTAACGGGGAACCATACTGCGAGCGCGATTAATCCCGCTGCGGATGCGATTGCGGAAGGGGATACAACCATCGCAAGAGGGATCCATGCTGTGGCTGGAATCGGCCCTACAACTTTAAGCAGCGGCATTCCCCAATAGCGCACAGAAGTCGACCAGCCGATGCACACGCCGCTAACCAGTCCAACGAGCACGCCAAGGGTGTACCCACTCAAGAGCAAAACGAGCGAGTGCCAGGTGCTATCGAGCAAAAGCGCGCGATCGCTAATCAGACTGCGTAATACCGCCGCTGGCCCGGGAAAGTACGGCAACGGAAGCAAGTGGAAACCCAACGTAATCATATCCCAAAGACCGAGTAACAGGATCGCAGCCGCAAAGATTGGCCACATGTGCCGCATCCATTGGCGCAAGGGCGTCCAGAAACTTTGTGCAATTGCGAGAACAAT
This sequence comes from Verrucomicrobiota bacterium, assembly GCA_046734045.1. Classification (GTDB taxonomy): domain Bacteria; phylum Verrucomicrobiota; class Verrucomicrobiia; order Chthoniobacterales; family UBA10450; genus Udaeobacter. The sequence continues at coordinate 2,747 of JBKPQL010000091.1, read as the reverse complement.
TGAGACACCGAGAATTTCCCAAAACAGCAGCATGTAAGAATGTGTCTCAAGCGGCGGCGACCGTTTTGATAACAACAAGTGAATTCCGAACGTAATCAGGCTTGCGACGGGAACAGCCAACTGCATTGGCCAAGGCAATGTCGATGGATGCTCGGTAAGGTCGGCGGCGTCGCTTCCTGGAAGTCGTCTCATAGATGGCATTCTGTGCGAGGTGAAGGATCTCGGATCATTTCCGGTCCCGTCCGCGTAGGAATAGACAGAGATGTTTCGCTCCGCTCAACATGACAGCGCCAGTTATGGATTGTTCTCGGACCGTGCTGGGCCAAACCCTGACGGAGTCGGCGTTGCCGGTCTGCTTATTTCTGGGCGGCTACCGTATTTTTCTGAAGGCACGGTGCGTCAGGGTCGGCCAGATTCGGAGCCTCCTGATCCGGCTGATCGAACATTTTTCTTCGGCAGCAGGAATCTCCCATATCTTTCTGGATCAACGCCGCGATTAGCCGGATATCGTCGTCGGCTGAGACTTGTCCTCCGGCAACTTTTTCTACGTCCAGGGTCTTAATCCATTCATCGGTAACGCCGGGAAGATGCATGAAGGCACGTTTGGCCAGCGCTTCGGTATCGGTCTCCGGAGAAAGCATCTTAGCCACTTTCATCTCCCGGCCGGCACTGTGAACCGACTCCTCAGCCAGCTGGACGCTCGGTACGTAGCGCAAACGCGCGAGGGCCGCCGTATTCAATTCGGGGGTTGAGGCGAGATATTTTTTCTCCACCGCCATGATCGCTGCTGCCTTCGGGTTGGTCTCGACCCACTTGGCGCCTTTCAGCAGGGCACGCGTTGCTCTGGCCGCCCTGTCCGGATTAGCGTCCACCCATTTGCCGTTGGCGATTACCTCGCAGCAATACTCTTTGTTGTAGGGTTCGTCCACTATCTGGTCGGCAATGTTTCTCACCTTCCCCTCCGCTATCAGCAAACTACCGATCGGCTCGGCATTGCAGACGGCGTCAACTTCCCCTTTATCGATTGCCAGACCTAATTCACCCGCCGGAAAAACCTTCCACGTAATATCTTTTCCGGCATCGATTCCGTGGGTTCCGAAGACGCGATTCGCGAAGACGAACGGTGGCGTGCCCATTCCCGGCACACCAATGCGCTTGCCTTTCAGATCCTGAATCGTGTGAATACTTGTGTTTACGCCCGCTTGGACACGCAGACACCCGCGGTGAATGCCGGCGAGGAACCTTACATCCAAGCCTTGTTCTATCGGTTTGAGGAAATACATCACCAGGTGATGGGTGATGTCGTAGCTGCCAAGCGCTAGCGCGTCTTTGTAAGTCGCCCAATTGCATTTCACCAGGTCAGGCTCGAGTCCCTCCTCCTTCAAAAAGCCCCTCTCGTAAGCGACGTAAATCGGAGCCTCGCAGGTCAACCCGATGTAGCCAACGCGGACTTTATTGGAGGCACGGGGCGTTGAACCGGGATCCTTGTTGCAACCAGCCAAGATCAGCACACTCAGCGTGGCTGCTGTGACAAGTTTGGCATTCATCAAGCTGCGATATTCGGCGGTTTTGAAAAATAGAGCAATCAACCTTTAGCCTGCCCACAAGCCGCGCGCATCAAGAGATCCGCAGCGACATCGGTCGAAAGCGAGTATTAAACGCGCCAACGCCGCGTTCAACGATTGTTTGGTACGGCAGAGTTAATGGGTTGATTTCGCCCTGAACGCTTCAATAATCCATCACTCCACCTCGATCCATGCGAAAAAAAATCGTTGCTGCCAATTGGAAGATGAACATGACACAGGCCGAATCGGAGCGGTTTATTGAGTCGTTCCTGCTCGACTTGGGCGACATCACCGACGTGGAAGTGGTGATCCTGCCGCCGTTCACTGCGATCGCGAAGGTGATGGAAGCCCTCGGTAAATCACAAAACATCAAGGTTGGCGCGCAAAACATGTATTGGGAGCGGAGTGGCGCGTTCACCGGCGAGATCAGCGCTGCGCTGCTACGCGATTTATTTGTGCATTACGTGGTGCTCGGGCACAGCGAACGGCGCACTCTGTTCGGTGAGACGGACGAAATCGTGAACCGCAAAGTGCGCGCCGCACACGATGCGACACTGCGCCCCATCGTTTGCATTGGGGAAACGCTCGAGCAACGCGACAAGGGCAACGTCGAAAAAATATTGGCGATCCAACTCCGGGGCAGTCTGAAGGAGTTGAACGAAAAAGAACTTCAGGAAACGGTGATCGCCTACGAACCAGTTTGGGCGATAGGCACCGGCCGTAATGCCACGCCAGAGCAAGCGCAGGAAGCGCACGCATTCATTCGTCACACGTTGCGCGAGATGATGGCCAATGACGCGACGGCAGAGCGCATCCGCATTCAATATGGCGGCAGCGTGAAACCGGAGAACGCCCGCGAGCTCATGAGCCAGCCCGATATCGACGGTGCGCTCGTCGGCGGCGCCAGCCTCGACCCGCGCAGCTTCGCTCAAATCGTCAAAGCAGCGCGGGAAAAGTAGCGCATGCTTCCGGCTTGCGGAGTCTTTTCGGCGCAAGCGAGACGCGTCCGCCTACCTTTTGATCTCGAGATAAGCGCGGGCTTGGACGTGATTAGTGCCGGGCTGGAGTTCTTCAACGCGCATTTGTTTTAGGAACCAGCGATTGTCGATCTTTTGCGCCGAGACCACTTCGAAGCGTTTGGCGAGCTGCGCGTTCCAGTCGTAGCCTTCCATGCGCATCAGC
>JBKPQL010000090.1:0-33074 GCA_046734045.1 Verrucomicrobiota bacterium | reverse complement strand
ATTTATGCTGTTCGAGCGCACCGCCAAATCGGTTCGCCTGACTGATGCGGGATTTTTATTTCTCAAAGAAGCACGAGCGGTTTTGGAAAGAACCGATGAAGCCGTGCGGAATTCGCGCGCGTTTGCGCAAGCCGGTGAAACCGAGCTACACGTTGGTTATTCGCTGACACCAAGCGGACACATCTTGTCAGCAACAATGCGCGCTTTTCAAAAGGCAATGCCTAACGTTCACGTGAAATTGCACGATTGGAGCAACGAGAAAATTGCCGTTGGTTTGCGAGATGGACGACTAAACGTGGCCTTAATCGCCCGTGCGCTGGAGCGTGGCCCATTTCGTGATTTCCGTTTTGAAGAATTGTCACGAGAGCATGTTCGGCTGGCGGTGCCGCCGAATCATCCATTTGCACGACGTCGTTCCGTCTCGCTGGCGGATGCGGCACAAGAACCGTTTGTAGGATTAACGCGCGAAGACTTTCCCGATTATCACGGCTATCTTGCCACGCTCTTTGCGCCGGTAAAAAATAAGCCGCGAGTGATAGAGGAGCATGATGGCATGACCAGTGTTATCTCCGCCGTCGAAGCCGGCACAGGTGTGGCCGTAGCGGTGGAAGCGCTTGGTTACGCTTTCGGTAATCGGGTGAAGTTAGTGCGACTCACTCCCGAGCCAAAGCCAGTTTCCTTCGGCATCGCCGCGCGAAAAGGACGACTTAGTCCCGCGACCGAAAAGTTTTGGCAATGCGCAAAGAAAGCTGCCGCATCAATGGCGAAGTTGGAGAGCTAGCGCGATCGACATCGGAATCATGATGGTTCTCCTTTCGTCATGACGGTTATTCCTTCACTCGAAGGACAATTTTCCCGCGCGTGTGACCGCTTTGACTGAGCTGGTGCGCACGGCGCGCTTCCAAGAGCGCCAATGCGATCGCTTGGCCAATGCCTTGGCCGGCACCGGTGACCAAGGCCACTCGCCCTTCGTGAGTTCTTATTGAGGTTTTCATCTGGTCGTGTTCCGAACAAGACTCCGAAAATATTATGACAGTAACGGCGCCGTCGACTTCATCGATTCGTTAGGCAGATTCTCTCTCGCTTTGATCGAGAACGCTCCAGTCCTGTTTACGCGCCCATTCCTGGAAAGTATGCCACTTCACCTCTGGGAAATCGCGGCGCAGGCTCTCGATGTCGGCGGCATATCCTGTAGTATCGAACCACTCGAACATCCGAGCCATATCTTCGCTCTGGGCACGTAAGACGTCTGGTGGAAACCCCTCATAGTGGATCTCGCGTCCGGTCACCTTGGACAAGATGGCTGTGGATTGTTCGCCCGTTAGCTCATCCCCGGCGATGTCAAAACGACGACCAAAGGCGGTGTGACTGCGCTCAATGACCGCGGCAACGAACGCCCCAATGTCGGCCACGGCGATTTGTTGCAGCAAGCGGCGGGCAGGCAATGCCGTAGCGAGCTTCCCCTGACGCAGACTGGGTAGCGTCCACGGCTGCAACAAATTCTCCATGAAGAAGACCGGGGCGACGATAGTGTAGGGCACGCCGGACGCTTGAACGTGCTTTTCGACTTCATATTTGCCGTCAAAATGCGAAACGCCAGTGGCGCGGTTTGCGCTGGCGACCGAACTGTAGATAAGGTGAGCGACTCCTGCTGCCTTGGCGGCATCCGTTATGGTAATGCCTTGGGTGATTTCCTTCTCGGCACCCTGTTCGTAGGGCGTGCTCATCGCATAAACGGCGTCGACGCCGTGTGCAGCGCGCGCCAGGGAATCACGGTCAGTAAAGTCGCCAACAGCGATCTCAACCCCACGCTCCCGTAATCGCTTCGCAGCCGGAGAGGCAGAATTTCGCGTCAGAGCCCGGACTTGATGTCCGCGAGTTAATAACGCTTCAACGCAGGCACCACCTTGGTTACCGGTGGCACCGGTGACGAGCACAAGTTTTGATTGTGACATTGTAAACTCCTTTCCTAATACTTTTGGGCTTGTTCTGTAGAAGTTGGCGGCAGACCGAGCTGCTGCATGATGGCAAGCGCGTCCGTCATGACGGCGTCTTCGAGGACTTTGCCGTCACGAATGGTGCAGATGTGGATCGCCATCCACTCGATGCGATGGCCCCTGCCGGGACGTCCGAAGAACTCCCCGCGATGCGTACCGCCGAAGCGATCGACGAGTACGACCTTGTTGCCTTCCGCGACAACGTCGAGCACCTCGGCTCGCGCGTCATGGATTGCTTGGTAGAACATCTCGTAGAGCTTTCGCCGAGCATCAGGTCCGACCTCGGAGCCCTCCGCCGGGAAGGCTGACATTCCGCGGCCGCGGAACTCGCGATGAAGCACATCTTCAAGCAGATCAAGGCGTCGGCTGTTGAAAACCTCGACCGGTCGTAACGCGATGGCCTTGTTCGCTTCGAGTGTCATGACTATTTCCCTCCGTTGTGATTCACCACTCGCAGGACAATCTTACCGTGGGTGTGACCCGATTGACTAAGCTCGTGCGCGCGCCGCGCCTCTGACAGCGGCAGGATCCGATTGATGATCGGCTTGAGATCGCCGGAATCGATTAGTTCGGCAATCTTCGCCAGCTCCGCGCCATTTGGATGACTCGCAACGAAGGAGGCGCGGACTCCAAGCTCTTTCGCTTTTTCGGCTGACGGCGGTTGCACAATCGAGAGCAAAGCCCCGCCTTTCTTCAACACTTGCCACGAGCGCTCTTGCGTGTCGCCGCCGATTGGATCGAGCACGATGTCGACGTTGCGCGCGATTTCTTCGAAGCGCTGCCTGGCGTAGTCGATCGTTTCATCGGCCCCGAGCTCGCGCAGTAACTCGTGATTTTTTGTGGAAGCCGTCGCGATCACGTGGGCGCCTTTCCATTTTGCGAGCTGCACGGCGAAGTGACCAACACCGCCCGCAGCCGCATGGATCAGGACACGTTGGCCGGGTTCCAGTTTCGCCGTGTCGCACAATGTTTGCCACGCAGTCAGCGCCGCTAGAGGAACGGCGGCCGCGTGAACGTGATGAAGCGATTTAGGTTTCAGCGCCACTTCCGATTCGCGGACTGCGATGTATTCGGCATAAGCGCCGTCGCGTAACGGATCGGGCACACTATAAACTTCATCCGCCGGTTTGAATTGTGTCACGCCAGCGCCTACTTCCTCGACGACCCCAGAAACGTCCCACCCGGGCACGAACGGAAACGAATGTGGAAAGACGTCCTTCACCTTGCCTTCACGCACATACCAATCGATAGGGTTTACTCCGGCCGCATGAACCCGGATCAGAACTTCGGTCGCCGCGGCGACTTTTGGTCGCGGCGCATCTTCGTACTTCAAAACTTCGGGTCCGCCGTATTTGTGAATTCGAACTGCTTTCATGGTTTGTGATTTTGCGCCGCCCGATTTTTTATCGGACGTTGCGCCTGTGCGTTTGATAGTTGCTTCGATTGTTCTGCTCATGACTGTTTACCGGTTAGCTGTTGCGAGTTTGGTTGATTGCGAAGAGGCCAAGGCCAACCGCAATTTTCTTAGGATGCGTCCTGACAACGTTTCCGGCCCGCGGTGTTGCCATTCGGCAACAAGTTTCGGGACGGACGGCTCAGCGACTTCCGATTTGGATGGCTGCGTCATGTGACGCTCGATTGCTTTAAGCGTTCTACTCATATTTTTTCCTCCTGTGATATTCGATTGATTGAATCGTGTTCATTTGATTTAAGCGGCGCGCGCGAGGATCTCCCGTGAGTGGGCAGTGGTGGTAGCGAGGGCCTTTTCCGCGCCGATTTTGCTCATCGCCACTCCCTCAACGCGCACGACTTCAATGTCGGTGATCCCGATGAAGCCGAGGATGGCGCGGAGATACGGCTCCTGAAAATCGAGTTGCTTCGCCGGACCGTTGGAGTAAACGCCTCCGCTGGCGAGCACCAAAATGATGCGCTTGCCCTTAAGTAAACCTTCCGGTCCACCCTCCGAATAAGTAAACGTGCGCCCGGCGCGCACGACGTGATCGATCCACGCCTTGAGCGTTGAGGGAATCCCGAAGTTGTGCATCGGAACCGCCAGCACAATGACGTCGGCCGTCACCAGTTCTTCGATCAGCGCATCGGACAAGGCCAACGCCTCGTTCTGCGCTGCCGTCAGCTCCTCCGGCTTAGCCGAAAGCGCACTAACAAACGCAGGTCCGACATGCGGCAGCGGATCCTGGGCAAGATCACGAAAAGTGACTGTTGTACTCAGATGACGGTCCTTGATCTCGTTGACGATCGAATCGGCGACGCGTTGAGAGTAGGACTCCGATCCTCTCGGGCTGTTTTGAATGAGCAGGATGTTTTTCATATGTTTGTTCCCGTGGATGATTTGTTAGGCGGTTGCGGAACTAATGCCGACAGGCCGGCGCAGCGGTGCGGTTTTCATGTCGACCCGCGCCTGAAAGATTCCGGCGAACGCCGAACCCACGCTCGCGAACACGACGGCCCATAGAATCGTGACGAACACCGCCAATCCGATACCGGCCGGATTCATCAGGCCGTGAAACAAGAGAATGTTCACGATGATCGGTCCGAGAATCGTGAGTGCGAGCGGCACATAGCGATTGATCAGAAGCAACGCGCCTGAAATCACCTGAAGCCCGGAGACGACCAAGAGATATTTCGAAACGAACATCGCTCCGAGGAACTGTCCCGCGACTCCGCTGGGTGGAGGCATCGGAATGAAATGCAGAAATCCATTCAGGCCGAAGACCAAAAAGATCAGACCCAAAAGGAACCGACTGATGTGAGTTAATATTTTCATGACCTAACAATGCGGCCACGATGTCGATCTTGGGAAAGACCATGTTTCTTGCCTCAGCATAACCAACAGGCATACTGCCACTCGGAGTGGAACTGAGGCATTTGCGTTACTTCGTGGCGGCGGCGGAGACAGAAAACGTTTCGCGCGCCGCGCTGAAGCTTCACGTTTCGCAACCGGCGCTTAGCCGGCAGATTCGCGACCTGGAGGATGAAATTGGATTTTGTTTACTCGAACGCACTGCCAAATCCGTGCGACTGACTGACGCTGGACGAGCTTTTCTCAGTGACGCGCGGGCGCTATTGCAGCAGGCCGATGAGGCCATCAAAAAGGCGCGAGCGATTGCAGGCGCAGAACCGACTGAGTTGAAAGTGGGTTACTCGCCAGCGGCTACGGCGCGCATTCTCCCAGCAATTCTGCGCGCATATCAGCGCGTGATGCCGAAGGCGCACGTGAAACTGCACGACTGGAGCAACGAGGAGAACGTGGCCGGCCTGCGCGATGGCCGACTGAACCTTGCACTTGTAGTTCGATCGCCGAAGGCGGCTTCACTCGAAGGAATTCGGTTCGAAGAACTAATCCGCGAACGGATCTGTCTGGCCGTGCCGCCGCACCACCCGTTCGCTACTCGACGGAGCGTCTCACTAGCCGACGCAGCGAGCGAACCTTTCATCGGCCTGACGCGCGAAGAGTATCCCGACTATCACAGTTTCCTTTCCGTGATTTTTGGTTCAGTTAAGACCAAGCCGCACATCATCGAGGAGCACGACAGCATATCCGGTGTAATGTCATCCGTCGAAGCCGGTATTGGGATCGCTATCGGAGCGGAAGCATTCGGCTACAGTTTCGGAAACCGTGTGAAGCTCTTGCGTCTCATGCCGGAGCCGAAACCAATCTCAATCGGCATCGCCGCGCGAAAAGGCCGACTCAGCCCAGCCGCGGAAAAATTCTGGCAGTGCGCGAAGGAAGCGGGGTCGCGCAGCAACTGAAAACACGTGCGGCCCATGTATCAACCTGTTTGTGCTGTGATCTTCGATCTCGATGGCGTGCTTGCCGATTCGGAGCCGTGGTGGAATGAGATCGACGCGAAATTGCTCGCGGAACACGGGATCAGTTATCATGGCGAATACCATCGAAACGTCCTGGGCGTGAGTTACCAAATCGCGGTCGAGTTTTACAAAAACGCTTTTGGTCTCGCCGCGCCTGCTGAGGAATTGATGCGGCGCCGCGGCGAGATTGCGACCGAATTTTTCGCGAACCGCGTCGGCCTGTTTCCTTCGGCAAAGGCAATCCTCGAGGAACTGTGTCGGATGAACCTCCGTCTCGCTGTCGCCACGAGTTCGGTGAGCGCGTCCGCGCGTCCCTTCCTCGAGCGGCACGAAATCACTTCGTTGTTTGAGGTCATTGTGACAGGTGATGAAATCGAGCGCGGCAAGCCGCAGCCCGACATCTATCTGCACGCGGCGGAAAAACTGGGCGTCGCCGCCGACGCATGCCTTGTGATCGAGGACGCACTATCCGGCGTCGCTGCTGCTAAAGCCGCCAAAATGCGCGTCGCTGCTATTCCCGATACGCGCTTTGTCGATGCGCGCCCGTACGCGAAAGAAGCGAATTACGTGCTCGGAAAGCTTTCAGAAGTTCCGGCGCTCGTCCGTAGCGTAGGTGCTAGGCAGATAAAGTGAAGTGACACCAGCCGGATAGGTACGGATGGCGCGCTGCGCCGTTCGGATATTACAGCCTGAAGTCGCCCCCAATTTTTCTGTCTGGATAGGATCGTCAGGATTTTTACATCGCGTTTACCTGCCAGTTGCGATTTTCCCAGCGCTGGTCGCGTCTCCAAAATAGCGTAAATGCGAACACCGAATCCCGAGGCCAGTCTACGGTCGGAAAATCTGAAAACCAAAGATCCAATTCCTTCTGGTGGGCCGTGTGCGATTCGTTGGTTCGCGACCACTCGTCGATTGACCAAACAACGGCGGCTTCCGCGGCAAGAATGATCCGCAAAATTTTGCCGCGCGACAGACGCCGCAAAGGATGGCGCAGAGTCCAAATTTCATAACGGCTCTGCACCGGCTTCACGACGTAACGCTGGTAGGCCGGCTCGACGCGATCGAAGCAGACACCGTCATGGCGGCTGCGCACGAGCGACACATATTCGGCGTGCGACCAGCAAAGCGGCATCGCCGCGCCGGTAGGACAACCGCGTTTCATTTTCGCGTTCGGCAAATCATCACCGTCCCATACCTGTTCGGTAAGCATCCCACCCTGGTTCGAAAAATTTTCGATCGCCGCGATGAACGGTTTTGAATCGCGCCCGGCAGCCAATTCGTAATGGCCGCGTTCTCCGGTCAAAATCGGCCAGCAACGGCCAACGCCCGTTCCGTCGAACGCACTGCCATCGTCCTTTTGGCCGTAGCCATCGTGATTGTAGCGACGCCAGCCCGGGCCATTCGGCAGATCATGTTTGAGCACGCGATCGATCACTTCGATTGAGTCGCGCACGAGCGGATCGTTTGGGTGCCGAATACCGAACCGAACCAGATGAAGGAAATCGCCGCCGACGATGTTTCGCGCTAGGTGCAGACCGCCGCCGTTGGCGATCTGAATCATCGCCGTGTTTGGATCGGCGTGCGGATCAGGTGCATTTGGATCGGCTGGAGTGATACGGATGTAATAACGAGGAATCCCTTCCACCAGCTCGCCCTGCGTTGTGACCGTCCAATCTTCGACGTGGGCCGCTAGCGAGTCGGCATACGCGAACACAAAATCCGCGACATCCGTTCGGCCGAATTCTTTGGACCACTCTGCAGTGCACGCGAGAGCAGCAATCACGGTGGCAATGGTGGAAGGTGAGTAGCCGGCGTTTTCTTCCCAGCGGTCCTGAGTCGTGACTGGTCCTTGCAGAATCAGGTGCGCAGCGGCGCGCACAATCATCACCCGAGGATTGAACAGACCAAGCGCGTCCTGCTTATGCAAATGCCACGCCAGCAATATCGGGAAAGCAATCTGGTCGAGCTGCAACCCCGACCAATAGGCCGTCCCATCGATCCAACTGTTTTGTGGGAAACTGCCGTCCGGTCTCTGAATGGCAGCGAGCCAGATCAACGCGCGCAGCGGGGTGCTAGTTTGACCGGTGGCGAGGAGCGCGGTCGCGCTATGCACGAGGTCGCGTGTCCACACCAGGTGATACCCACCCATATCTTGATCGGCCTTGGTTTCGCCCCAGGGGATGCTCATTGATGCGACCATTGCGCCTTGAAAAACCTTGTCCTCGTGCGCGAGCAACACGCATCGACTTAGTCGATACATGCCGCCGCCGTCGGACGTATCAGTGCTGAAGTCGAATTCGGGATTCACCACCGCCCGTTGCCACTGCCGTACATAGCCTTGGCGATGGGACTCGAAGGGCTCGGCCAACGATTGGAACAACTTCGTGGCTGCGCTCTGGTAGCTTCGACCAAACGCAACGGCAATCGTGAATTCACCGTTGTCTGGGAGATGGATTTCGGCGGTCAGCGCGATGTTGCCGTCCTCGGCTGCGCGAAATTCCCAATCCATTTCGAAATTGTCCATCAAGTCCTGCCAGCCATCGCTGAAACCGACGTAACCGACTGATCGGCGAGAGAAATCGGTGCTGCATGCCATGACCAGGTGAACGTTTTGCCTCTGCGCGTGAATCAGCTTCACGTCGCCGATTTCAGAACACCATGCCGAGTTGCCGGCGCCATAGCCAGCGATGTGCGGCGCCAGCAATGCATAAAGACGCAACTTGCCGCACAACGATTCATCGAACACCTCGAGCTTCGTGTGCACGAGCAACACCGACCCGTGCGGATCAGTGAAGAGGTGTTTTACCAGACGATAGCGGCTGCGCGGCTCCGAATTCGTCAGGCGATAAAATAGGCAATCCCGCGCCGGATATTCGATCACATGATCGAGGTCGCGTTTTTCCTCGTGGCAAAAGGTTTCGCCGTCGCTGATGAGAAATTGAAAGTCCCGCGTGTTCGGTTGATCGACGTGCGGGTAATAAATCTCGTTCACGATGCCGTGACTGAGCGTGAACCAGACACGGCAGCTTGTGTGATACGCCGTGCCCACGCCTTCTTTCGCGCTTGAAGTCCAGCGCGGCTCGATCCCCGGCGCACCAAAAGCCACTAAATTCTCGGCCAGATTCATCCTGAAATATAAAGATCAAGGAGAACGTCCCTTTGGTAGAAGAAAGATGGCAGTTCGTTCATCCGCCAGAAGGTGATGTTTTCGTGATCGTTTCGTACCTAAAAGTTGGCGCGCTGCTCCCAACGACGTCTGGTAGTTTTTGCACTTGTCGGTTCAGCCGTAGCTGTAATTGAGCTGCCCATCTTTGCAATAGCGGCCCATTGAATCCGGATCACAAAAGGGCAAAGGTCATAGCGTAGTGTGAAATCAAAGCCCCGCTGAAAACATGTCTGTACAAGACCGGCAGAAACCACAGGAAGTGTCTCAGTTGGTTGAACATCTTTTCCGTCATGAGGCGGGGAAAATGGTGGCAACGCTGACGCGGATTTTCGGCATCGAGCATTTGACCCTTGCAGAAGATGTGGTGCAGGAAGCGCTGGCGCGCGCGTTGCAGACGTGGCCATACCGCGGCGTTCCGGAAAATCCGTCCGCGTGGATCATGCGCGCGTCGCGCAATCTCGCGCTGGACGTGATCCGGCGCGAAAAGGTTTTCCGCGCGAAAGAAGCCGAGATTGCGCGGTTAATTCAGGCCGACGGGGCTACGGCCGAAGCGACGAGTTTTTCAGAGCACGAGATCGCCGACGATCGATTACGGATGATGTTCGTGTGCTGTCACCCGCTCATTCCGCCGGAAGCACAGGTGGCACTGGCTTTGAAAACACTCTGCGGTTTCAGCGTTATGGAAATCAGTCATGCATTCCTGACGACCGAAGCAGCAATTGCAAAGCGACTGACGCGTGCAAAACAAAAAATCCAGGAAGCGCAGGTTCCATTTGAGATTCCAATAGGTGACGAGTTGACGCGGCGACTCGACAGCGTTCTGCAATCGCTTTACCTGCTGTTCAACGAAGGTTACAAAGCCTCCAGCGGCGAAAAGCTCATCCGCGAAGATCTCTGCAAAGAGGCGATCCGTCTCACGGAATTACTGGCGCAACATCCCGCCGGAAACCAGTCGAAGACGCACGCGTTGCTTGCATTGATGCTGTTGAGTACCGCGCGGCTGCCGGCCCGCGAAGATGATGCAGGAAATCTGCTTCGTCTCGAAGAACAGGATCGCACGCTATGGGATCAGGCGATGATCGCGCGCGGCATCTCGCATTTGCGCGAATCCGCTACGGGTGACGCGGTCAGCGAATATCATTTGCAAGCGGGCATCGCCGCGTGTCATGCGACTGCAATGGATTATCAATCCACAGATTGGGCGAGGATTCTCTCGCTCTATGATCGCTTGATGGAATTTGGGGATTCGCCTGTGGTCGCGCTCAATCGCGCGGTGGCGGTAGCAAATTTTCGCGGGCCGGAAGCGGGATTGCATACGTTGCGACGCATTAGAGACCAAAAAAAATTAGATTCGTATTACTTACTCTACGCCGTGATCGGCGAGCTCGAGATGCGATTAAACAATCATGCAGCCGCTGCCGAACAATTCCGCAAAGCGTTTGAACTGGCGGGAACGAAATCGGAGCGATCCTTCCTTTTGAAACGACTGCAGCGCTGCGTTGACGGCCAGACGATTTAATCACAAAGATTTGTCCTAACGCGGCGCGCCCGTTCGTCGTATCTCTGAAAGAACCAAAATCGCGAATCGATCAGTGAGAAAAACAAATATGAACACATCAGAGAAGAAACAGGCAGCAAGTATCACGTGGTTTGAAGTCCCGGCCGATGACGTCGAACGTGCCAAAAAGTTTTACGGCGACTTATTTGGCTGGAAAATTGAGAGATTCCCAGGACCTCAGGAGTATTGGCACATTGATACCGGTGGCGGCGACGATACCCCCGATGGGGCGCTCAAGAAACGCAAACAACCGCAAGAGCCAGTGGTTAACTACATCAGCGTGAATTCAGCCACCGAGTTCTCCAAAAAGATCGAGAAACTCGGTGGCAAAATCTGCATGGCGAAAACGGCTGTACCGCAGATGGGCTATTTCGCCGTGTGCCAGGATACTGAGGGGAACCCGTTTGGAATTTGGCAGACTGACCCGAACGCGAAATAATTTGTCCTAAACTTGGTTACTCGTTCGTCGTAGTTCTGAAAGCGACAAAAACAATCAACCATTAACTAAAGACTAATATGAACACACAAAATCAGAATGGATACATGCTGTTGTTTCGCGGGAACGACTGGTACAAGGGCCTTTCGCCAGAAGAAACACAGAAAGTCACAGATCAATGGATGGCCTGGTTCAAGCGGCTGACCGAGCAAGGCAAAGCCGTCGCCGGCAACCCGCTCGAACGCGAAGGCAAAATTGTGTCGGGCAAGAACCGGGTCGTGTCCGATGGCCCCTTCGCCGAATCGAAGGAGGCGATCGGCGGCTACTTTTTGCTGGACGTCGCCAGCCTCGATGAAGCGGTGGCGATCGCGCAGGAGTGTCCCGGCTTGCCCTACGGCGTGCGCGTCGAGGTCAGGCCCGTGGCGGGCGAATGTCCGCTGGCGAGCGAACTCAAGCGCGAAGCGGAGTTCGCGACCGTCTGAGCGGAGCGCAGATCGTCAGGCGCAAGGTCGAGCACGGAGGCGTGCCGTGTGCCCAGTTTGTCTCGCGAACCTGGCATTCATCGCGGAGGGCACGATGTCAACCAGCGGGTTGAGCGCGCTCGCCGTGAAGAATTTTTTTTGAACCCGGCCGAAATCATCAAACAAACGAAACAACACAAAATGAAAACCGAGACATTGAAACGGAAAACAAACAGGAGCGAAGCGAATCCTAGAGTTGTGTCAGAAGCCGAGTGGCAGGTCGCGCGCAAGGATCTGCTCACGCGAGAAAAGGAACTAACGCCGCTGCGCGATGAAGTGAGCCGCCATAGGCGCGAACTGCCGTGGGTCAAGATCGAAAAGGAATACGTTTTCGACGGGCCGAATGGCGAGGAGACACTGGCGGATCTCTTCGAGGGCCGCAGTCAATTAATCGTTTATCACTTCATGCTCGGCCCGGGATGGGAAGAAGGTTGCAAGAGCTGTTCTTACCTGGCCGATCATTTTGACGGCGCCAACTGGCATTTACCGCATCGCGACGTGACATTCGTGGTCATCTCGCGGGCGCCCCTGTCCGAGATCGAAGCGTACAAAAAGCGCATGGGTTGGAAGTTCAAATGGTTGTCGTCGCATGGCAACGATTTCAATTTCGACTATCACGTCTCAGCCACAGAGGAGGAAAAGGCCAAGGGGAAGATGTTCTACAACTACAGAACGGACGAGTTGATCGGCGATGAGATGCCGGGTCTAAGCGTGTTTTACAAAGATGAAAACGGCGACGTTTTCCACACCTATTCGACCTACGCACGCGGGCTGGATATCCTGGTCGGTACTTACAATTTTCTCGATCTTGTGCCGAAGGGTCGCGACGAGGACGACCTCGACTTCACGATGGATTGGGTTCGCCGTCACGATCAATACTGATCATCAGAGAAAAGCAGCAGGCCCTCTGGCAAGAGCATCAAAAAGAAAGATATGAACAAAGAGAAACCATCGAAAGTCGCGTCACGTGAGGAGTGGCTGCGCGAGCGCAAGAAACTGCTCAAGGCTGAGAAGGAACTAACGCGGCGCAGCGACGAGCTGGCGCGGCGACGTCAGGAGTTGCCGTGGGTTCGGATCGACAAGGAATATCGATTCGAGATCGACGAGGGGAACGCCTCACTAAAAGATCTCTTCCGAGGGCGCTCGCAGCTCCTCGTCTATCATTTCATGTTCGGCCCCGACTACACAGCCGGTTGCCCGTCATGTTCGGCGATCGCAGACGGGTTCAACGGAATCTGGATGCATCTCGCAAATCACGACGTAATGCTCTGGGCAGTGTCGCACGCGCCGCTCGAGAAACTACAAAGCTACAAACGGCGAATGGGCTGGAGCTTTCCCTGGGCTTCGTCGTTCGGCAGTGATTTCAACGCCGACTTCAACGTTTGGTTCACCGAGCAGCAACAGCGCGAGGGTGGCTTCGAATACAATTACGAACGCGAAGAGCCATGGGAAGGCGCCGGTGAAGGCGCCGCCACTTTCGCGGCGATGAGCGGAACCGATCCGGCGACGTATGTTCGCGAGCGGCCAGGCATGAGTGCGTTCGCGCTCGAAGACGGCGTCGTTTACCACACCTATTCCACGTATGCGCGTGGACTGGACGGACTCTGGGCCATGTATCAGTGGCTCGATCGCGCGCCGAAGGGGCGGAACGAGACGGGCGTCTGGTGGCGCCGGCACGACGAATACGAGCGCGTCGCGCGATAAAATCGTAGAGAAAGGAAACAAATATGAATCGGGTAACGCATTTTGAAATTTACACGCACGATCCGGAAGCGGTGCAGCCGTTCTATCGGGATGTCTTCGGCTGGAAGTTCCAGAAGTTTGATGGCGGCCCGATCGAGTACTGGCTCATCACGACGGGCGGTGACAAAGAACCAGGAATCAATGGTGGCCTCACGCGTCCGCGGGAAGGGCAAAGTCCCGGCACGCTGAACACGATTGCCGTTTCGTCTCTCGATCAATCGATCAAGAAGATTGAGGAAGCTGGCGGAAAAATCTGCGTTCCGAAAATGGCGATTCCGAAAATCGGCTGGCTCGCGTATGCGGAAGACCCAGCCGGCAATGTGTTCGGCATCATCGAGCCGGACGCAAACGCCAAATAATAAGAAAGGAGAAGAAACCATGTCAGAAAACACGATCCGACTGCACCGCGTGCTCCGCGCCACGCCGGAGAAAATTTACCGCGCGTTTCTCGATCCTGACGCGATGGCCAAATGGCTTCCGCCAAACGGATTCACTTGCAAGGTTCGTCAGATGGACGCGAAAGTCGGCGGCACTTACAAGATGTCGTTCACCAATTTCACCACCGCCAAGAGCCATTCCTTCGGTGGAACGTATGTCGAACTGACGCCGCACGAACGCATTCGCTACACGGACAAATTTGACGATCCGAATTTGCCCGGCGAAATGCAAACGACGATCACGCTCAAACCAGTTTCCTGCGGAACGGAGCTGAACGTCGTGCAGGAAGGCGTGCCCGCTGTCATTCCCGCCGAAGCATGCTATCTCGGCTGGCAGGAATCGCTGACGTTATTGGCGAAACTCGTCGAAGCTGAAATTCCAGATTAGGAGTGAACCTGCCCATGAAAATACCCTTCACCGGTGGATGCTCTTGCGGCGCGATTCGTTACGAATGCACCGCGGAGCCGATCATGATGTTTAAGTGTCATTGTCGCGATTGCCAGCAGGGGACTGGCAGCGGATTCGCTCCCGGGCTGTTGCTGCCTCGAGAGTCGTTTCGATTGACCCGCGGACAGTTACATTACCATTTCACGCCCAGCATCAGACGAGGCAAACATAAACGCGGTTTTTGTCCTGAATGCGGGTCCCGAATTACGGGAGGCGAATTTGAGGGACTAGAGTCGCCCGTTGTGGGAGTCCTGGCTGGCAGCCTCGATGATCCGAGCTGGTTTCAGCCACAGATGGATATTTTCGTTTCGGACGCACAACCGTGGGATCACATGGATCCCGCAATTCCGAAATTCGAACAGTATCCACCACTACCAAAAGAATAGAACAAGATGCAAAAGATCACGCCGTTTTTGTGGTTCGATCATGAGGCCGAGGACGCGGTGAAGTTCTACACCTCCATCTTCAAAAATTCGAAAGTGGGAAGAATTCTCCGCTACGGCGAAGAAGCAGCCAAAATTTCAGAGAGCGGCCGGCCTATGGGATCGGTGCTGACCATTGAGTTCGAGCTTGAAGGCCAGAAATTCGTAGCGCTCAATGGTGGTCCGCAGTTCAAATTCAATGAATCCGTCTCGTTTGTGGTGAACTGCGAGACGCAGGAGGAAGTGGATTATTTCTGGGACAAACTCACTGCCGATGGCGGAGAGGAATCGGAGTGCGGTTGGCTCAAGGACAAATTCGGTGTGTCGTGGCAGGTCACTCCCACTGTGCTTATCGACATGTTGCACGACAACGATTCCGAGAAATCCGAGCGCGCGATGCACGCGATGCTTCAAATGAAGAAGATCGACATCGGCAGGTTGAAGGCTGCTTACGAAGGGAAATGAGTCTGTTCAGCAAGCTATGAAGTCGCGGAAGGCAAAACCCAAGACGATTGACGAGTATCTTGCGAGCGTGAAGGCCGATCATCGCCAGGCCTTGGAGAAACTCAGGCAAACGATCCGCGCGGTCGCACCCAAGGTTGAGGAGTGCATCAGCTATGGCATTCCTGCGTTCCGCTTGAATGGGCGTTCGTTGGTTTTCTTCGGTGCATGGCCGAACCACTGCTCATTCTATCCAGGGAGTTCGGCCACACTGAAAAAATTTCAGGACGATCTAAAGGATTTCGAGACGAGCAAAGGCACGATTCGGTTCACGCCAGACAAACCCCTGCCGGCAACGTTGGTGAAGAAGCTGGTCAAAGCCCGCGTCGTAGAAGGCGGCGGTCGAGCCACGCGAAGAATAGAGTCGTGCAGCTGCAGTGGGGGCAAAGCCGGGCGATTGCACAATCTTCCAAATGAAAAAGGAATTTAAGAGCGGGTACGCGCCGGTGAACGGCCTCAAGATTTATTATGAGATTCACGGCGTTGCGGATGGCGAGAATCTACCGCTCGTGTTGCTGCATGGCGGCGGCGACACGATCGAGACGTCGTTCGGCCGGATTCTGCCATTGCTGGCACGCAACCGGCAGATCATCGCATTTGAACAGCAAGGCTGTGGGCGCACCGCGGACATTGCCGACCGGCCGTTTAGCTTCGAGCAATCGGCGGACGATACGGCGGCGCTCCTCGATTATCTGCACATCGATCGCGCCGATCTCTTTGGTTTCAGCAACGGCGGCTCCATTGCGCTGCACTTGGCAATCGGACGCCCGCGTGTAGTGCGCCGACTTGTGGTGATCACAGCGCTAATGAAGCGCGCTTGGGCTGATCCGCAGTTCTGGGAATCCATGAAGACTGCGCAGCCGGAGGTAATGCCATTCGAATTGCGCGAGGCATATCTCAAAGTCGCACCGCATCCTGAAAACCTGGAGTCCTTTTTCTACAAAGCGCGCAACCGGATGCGCGATTTCGAGGATGTTCCGGACGAGGCCATTCGCGGGGTCACGGCGCCGACATTAGTGATGAGCAGTGACCGCGATGTCATGCGACCTGAAGGCGCGGTTGAGTTGTTCCGCCTCCTGCCGCATGCCCAGCTCGCGATTTTGCCCGGCACCGAACACATGGCGATCCCGACACGCACAGATGTGCTCGTTCCGATGATCGAGGCGTTTCTCGATGTGTCAATGCCGGAGGAGTATGAGTGATAATAAGCTCCAACTAGCACAGCAGTCGTACGAGGCTTTTGCAGCCGGCGATCGGAAATTTTTCGAACAACATCTTGCCGACGATTTCACTTTTTCCAGCCCGCTCGATGTGAGACTTGATCGCGAAGGATATTTCAAGCGATGCTGGCCAGGTTCCGGGAAAAGCCAAAAGTTCAACCTTTTGCGGCTCATAGAGCATGATGACGAAGTCGTTGTAACTTATGAAATGACGAAGCCGAATGGAGACAAAGGACGCAACACAGAAATCCTTCGCATTGAAAACGACAAGATCGTCAGTGTAGAGGTTTATTTTGGTTGGGATATACCGCGAGATCATTAAATCAGTAAGGAGAACAAACATGAGCAAAGTTCGAGTCTTAGTTGGCACAAGGAAGGGCGCGTTCACTCTCACTGCGGATGGCGCGCGCAAGCGATGGAAGGTCAGGGGCCCGCATTTCGCGGGCTGGGAGATTTATCACATGAAAGGTTCGCCGGTTGATCCTGATCGGATCTACGCGTCGCAGACCAGTGGTTGGTTTGGGCAGATCATTCAGCGTTCCGATGACGGTGGAAAAATCTGGAACACACCAGGCAGCAGTCCTGAAGAATTGAAAAGCTCGGACGGCATGCCCAAAGGCGAAAGCAACAAGTTCGTTTATGACACTTCGCCTGAAACAGGGAAACCACTCACGACGCATCAATGGTACGATGGCACGCAGCATCCCTGGGAATTTAAGCGTGTCTGGCATCTGGAACCGTCGCTCGACGATCCCGATCGCGTCTATGCCGGTGTGGAAGATGCAGCGTTGTTCGAATCGAAAGATGGCGGAAAAACATGGCATGAATTGGCCGGACTCCGCGGCAGCGATACGGGTCCAAAATGGCAACCCGGCGCGGGCGGGATGTGTTTGCACACAATTTTGCTCGATCCGAGCGATCCAAAACGAATATCCATCGCGATCTCGGCTGCCGGCACATTTCGCACCGACGATGGCGGAAAAAGTTGGAAACCAATCAATCACGGACTGCATTCACAATTCCTTCCGGACCCGACGGCAGAAGTCGGCCATTGCGTTCATCGCATTGCGATGCATCCATCGCAGCCCAACACATTATTCATGCAGAAGCACTGGGACGTGATGCGCAGTGACAATGCGGGCGATTCATGGCAGGAGGTCAGCGGAAATCTGCCGAGCGACTTCGGATTTCCAATCGACGTGCACGCACATGAGCCGGAGACGATTTACGTCGTACCGATCAAGAGTGATTCCGAACATTATCCGCCCAGTGGCAGGTTGCGTGTGTACCGCAGCCGCACAGGCGGTAACGAATGGCAAGCACTGACGAAAGGTCTGCCACAACGCAATTGTTACGTGAACGTGCTGCGCGACGCGATGTCCATCGATTCGCTCGAACCATGCGGCGTTTATTTTGGAACCACCGGCGGACAAGTTTACGCATCGACTAACGCAGGTGATAGCTGGAAGCCGATCGTTCGCGATTTGCCGGCGGTGCTTTCGGTAGAAGTGCAAACATTGCCGTGATTCGCAGAAGCGGATCGCCAAGGCAGCAAGATTGTTCGCATTGAACGGTGTGCGAAGGAACTCGCGAATTGCGATGTTCTTTCTCATTGCGTACGTGATCAGCTGGACAGCCTGGATTACACTTTTTGCTCAGGGCTTTTCTCCTTTCGCGGGACGCGGCCGCTGGCTGTATGTTGCAGCCGTAATTGCTCCACACGTAGCGGCGCTCGTGATTACAGCGGTTGAAGGTGGGCGTACTGGACTACGAACATTCTATCGTCGAGTTCTGCGGCAGGTACCATTTCAGTGGACAATTGTCGCGATCTGCGTGCCACCGATTATCTACGTGATTCGTGATCTGTTTTATGTCGGCTCCGGTTTACCTCATGACGCGTTCTTTCATCATCCGCCGCGAACTGTGTCGATGCTTATATTCGGGCAGCTCGTTGTGGTTTTAGGTGAAGAACCAGGATGGCGTGGTTTTGCTCTTCCGCGATTGATCGCACCCTTTGGCCCTATTGGTGGAACGCTAATCCTCGGCATCGCGTGGGCGGTCTGGCATCTCCCGCTGTTCATGATCGCAGGAACGCCGCAATATGGCACTGGTTTTTTGCCTTTTGCTCTGATGCTGATGACATGGTCGATGGTGATCACATTGCTTGTGCTACGTGCGCAGGGCAGCGTAATTCCCGCGATGCTCTTCCATGCATCCGTGAACATCTGTGCATTCGTGATGTGGGAGCCCGATGCGCAGCTATTCGCGCTCGGCCCGTGGATTGTAGCAGCTGTTATCGCGGGTTGGCGGATCCGGATGCGAGCCGCTTAGTCGCGTATTGACCCTGTTAAGGAATTTATTAACAGTCGTCAGTTTGCGTTTGGCTCTACGATGTCGCCGCTATCAATCTGACCCTTGCTGACCTCGCGGGCCGTGGAGCCGAGGAGGCGACGGAAGTTGTGGAAATAGGAAGGCAAGCCCCCGGCATGAAATGGATCCGCATTGTCAGTGAGCATGTAATGCAGGTGTGGGATAAATGCGTCGCCTGAAAACCCAATTTCGCCAATCTGATCTCCTTGTTTTACCTCATCCCCAGACTTCACTCGAACACTTCCCGGCTTCATATGATCGAAATGACTGTACTCGCCATTGCCGTGATCGATGACGACGAAATTGCCATTGGATCGCTTGTACTTCTCAGTTTGCGGCAAGTCTGGGTACACAACCTTTTTGCCCTCATAACGGTTATCAGGAACATCGTTGCTGGCGGCCACGACGCGGCCGCTTCCCGTGGCATAAACCGGAACTCCATAACCGTACCAATTCTTCTTTTCGTACGGAGTACCCTTGTACATCTCGCCAGTGGCGTTTACGGGACAGAGATCATAGGCGTAACGGTCGGCATTACCGTGAGGCAAGAATTCGCGAACCTCTGGGTCTGCTGGGTTGAGTCGTCGGTGATGGGCATAAAAGTCATGGCCATCAAAAACGATAGTGCGCGTGCGGATCGGAAGGACAAGCTCTGTCTTATCGACGTATTGCTGGGGTGTTACCATAACTTCTGCGACATATTGAAAATCCAGCGGCGTAGCCGTCCGATAATCGGGCTCGTTGAAAAAGAATTCGTAAGAGAGCTTGGCTAGAGTGATCTCGTCCCCAAAGGCGCAGAAGGGGTTGAAAATTCCGATTGCGCCGCCTGCCGGAAGGTCGCGCACCTCGATCGTTGTCATTCCACTTGGGCGCCCGTTTTCATCCAGTTCGCGTCGCAGCTCGAGTTTACCTTCGCTATCGAAGATCGAGATTTCGATTCGATTCAAGTGCAGCTGGTTGGATCCAATATTTTCCAGTACGAAATCAAAGTTGATCAACTGGAGTGCATCTCGTCGCTCGATGAGAGGTCGCTCGGGTTTGACTGTTACCTTCACCGGCACTGGCGGGGATGCGGCGTGAACAATGCCTAACGGCGGAAATGCCGTGCTGGCAATCACCGCGCAGAGTATAGCTTTCAAAAAATCGCGTCGCTCGTTTTTAATGCGGTGAACGGAAGCGCAGCGACTGGCGTTACAAATTGTATCCGCTGTTGCTTTCATAGTGACAATTGGGTTTTTGGTGAGATGCACCGCGCATACCGATCCGATTCAATATCTTTCGTTATATCATTTGGGTTGATTTCCGGAATTCACGTTTTGCTATCAAGCCTCGTGACCGTATAGATCTTTCGCACGACTCTGACGCAGCAGACGATATGCGAGTTAGACGATAGTGTTTTGCCGGTTGCATACTGTTGAGAGATAAGGCTTTGTTGGAGCATCATTCAATATGATCCGTGTTGTTCTTCCACCTCATCTGCGTACGCTCGCCCGCGTTGATGGCGAACTGGAACTGCAGGTTAAGACTCCTATAAGTCAGCGTTCAGTGCTCGATGTGCTCGAAGCGCAATATCCGATGCTGCGCGGAACGATACGCGATCACGTCACGCAACTCCGCCGCCCAATGGTGCGATTCTTTGCCTGCGGAGAAGATTGGTCTCATGAATCACCCGACGCTCCGTTGCCGGACGCGATTGCCACCGGCTCCGAACCGTTTCTGATCATCGGAGCCATAGCTGGTGGTTAATCGCGGGATCGTCTGAGAAAATGTTTGCGTCACCGTAAACCGAATCTAAAGGAGGAAGAATGAATACAGAAGAAGTTGCAAAGAAACTGGTGGAGCATTGCCGGAAAGGCGAATGGATGCAGGCAGTCAATGATCTCTATGCAAAAGACATCGTCAGCGTAGAGCCCAGGGAGATGGAGAACATGCCGGCGGAAATGCGCGGCATCGATCAGGTGCGTGGCAAAACCGAGTGGTGGGAGAAGAATATGGAGGTGCATAGCGCAAAGGTGACGGGACCGTTTGTGGCCCGCGACACTTTTGTTGTGCAGTTCGATGTCGATGTAACCGAGAGAGCTTCCAAGAAGCGAATGCAGATGTCGGAGGTGGGAATTTACAAGGTTAAGGACGGCAAAGTCACCCGCGAAGAATTTCTACCGCTCGCACAAAGGAAAGAGTAGCGCGAGTGTTCGTTAACAGCTTCGGTGTAGCGGCGACTGTGTCAGCCGCTCGCCGCGGCGAGCGCCTCTATGACTCAGGGGTGTTTGTGGATAGACACCGTTGGTGAATTGCACGACGCGGGTGAACTCGATATGCTCGCGCGCATGGCCGTAAAGGTACAACGAATTCGCCAGGCGAAAAACGCGTGGCATCCGGGAAACGCTATCTCGAGCGAATTTCCGCTGCTAATCGCTTTGGGGACGGCGGCGATTTTTTTTGCGGCTGGAAGTCAGTTGGTCGAAATCGTTGCGCATCCAGCCGCGCTCATCGGCGTCTTTGTCTGGCTTTTTGCCGTGATCCTTTGGTCGGCAATTTGTGTGGTGCGCCATGCCGACTGTCTCGCAATTAAGTTAGGGGAACCCTACGGAACCTTAATTTTGACTCTCTCGGCGATCAGTATCGAGGTGGTCATGATATCCACGGCAATGTTGCACGGCGCAAACAATCCCACGCTCGGACGGGACGCGATTTTTGCCGTAGTGATGATCGCGCTTAATGGCCTGGTGGGGCTTTCCCTGTTGCTGGGCGGCTTACGTCATCGCGAGCAGTATTACAATCTGCTGGGAGTAAACTCGTATCTCAATGTGATCATGACATTGGCCGTGCTCGGTTTAGTCTTTCCCGATTTCACCACTTCTAAGAGCGGGCCATATTTTTCTACTGAACAGGAAGTCTTTCTTATTGTGGTGTCAGTTTTGCTTTACGCCATTTTTCTGCTCATCCAGACCGTGCGACACCGCCGTTATTTCATGGAATCAGAAGACGTTGTGGTGCCCGCGACTTCTGCTCATCATCCATTGCAGGTGCGCTCAACAGCTTTTCATGCGGCGATGCTGCTCGTTTACCTGATTACCGTTATTTTACTGGCGGAAAAGTTCGCTATCCCGTTGGACAACGGTATTGAGAAATTTCATATGCCGCAGGCACTTGGCGGCGCGATCATCGCAGCCTTGGTGCTCTCTCCGGAAGGATTAGGCGCGATCCGCGCTAGCTTGGGAAATCAGCTGCAGCGTTCAATAAACATTCTGCTCGGTTCGGTGCTTGCGACAATCGGACTAACGATTCCCGCCGTGCTGACGATTGGACTGATCACGAAACGACCTGTCACACTCGGCGTGGAAGGCGCCAATCTTCCGCTACTGCTGCTGACGCTGGCCGTGAGCACCGTTACGTTTACAAGCAGAAAGACAAATGTTTTGCAGGGCTGTATTCATTTGCTGCTGTTTGCCATGTTCGTGCTCTTGATTTTCGCGCCCTGAAACAGATCACGCAGTAAATTAGAGTTGCAGCGTGTTTCTGTAACGGAGCTGCCATGCCTTGTGAGGTGCGTTCTTCCTACACTTCGCGATGCATGACGACGCCGTCTGGTTTCTCTTCGAGGACTTTGAACCCGAACTTCTCGTAGAGACGCAACACCGGTTTACCGGCTACGAAGCTGAGCGAGATCGTTGACTGCGCCGGATTCGCGCGAACCAATTGGGTCAGCAGGGCCGTACCGATGCCGTGCCTGCGATGCTCGGGTTTCACTGTAAGGGCCAGTTCCGGCGGCGCTTCAGTTTTGTGCATAGGCTGCCGTAGCCAAACCGCACCCAGCAGCGATCCGTCTTTTTTATCATGCGCGACAAATCCAGCATCGCCGGGCCGGCCCCAGCCTTCAACATAACGTGAGAACTCTGGCCGGTGGACGATCTCGCGCAACGGCTGCTCCTGTTCGCCAAGGGAGGACAGGCCCTGGTACAACATCTCCCAGAGAAGAGGTTCATCTTCAGCTACGAGCGGACGAATTACGTAATCCATTTCAATCGATATCGCATCCGCGTAAGGGTCGCCGATTACGAGCGAAATACCAGCCTGAGCTCGAGTGCAACAATCGCGTGGTAATCCCACCGCAATCGGCGACGGTGACGGTGACGGTATGTCTACAGATCACGATTACATTCTCGGTACGCATGAGGAAGAAATTTCCCGGCTCGGCCTGCAACACGACGTGTGGCGGCCCGTCGTGCTGGATTGCTGGAAACGTGTCGGCATTACCGCTGGCAAACGCGTTCTCGATGTCGGCGCAGGACCCGGCTACGCTACTGTCGATCTTGCTGAAATCGTTGGGCAGCACGGTAAAGTCATCGCGCTCGAGCGATCGAGAAATTTCGTCAATGCGCTTCAGGAAATAATTCGCGTGCGCTCACTCGACAACGTTCAGATTCACGAGATCGATTTGATGACTGACGGTTTACCCGCCGGCGATTACGATTTCGCCTGGTGCCGCTGGGTGGTCTCCTTCGTTAATGATCCGGCGTTACTCATTCAGAAACTCGGGCGCGTCATGCCAAAAGGCAGTTTGTCCATCTTCCACGAGTATGGGCATTATGAGACCTGGCGTTTTTTCCCCCGATTACAGATGCAAGAGCGTTTTCGCGAACACGTGATTGCAACCTGGTGCGAATCCGGGGGTGAGCCAGATGGCGCGGCCAGATTGCCGGAGCTGCTTTCGGAGAACGGTTTTGTAATTCGTTCAAGTCGGCCACACGTTTTTTGCCTGCAGCCAAATGATTACATGTGGCAATGGCCGGCCACGTTCATTGAAATTTATCTTCCTCGGCTCATTCAAATGGGACGAATTGATCAGGAATTCGTCGACAAAGTTCGCGCCGACCTGGCGAACGCAGAAAGGAACCCCAATGCCCTGATGCTCACGCCGCTCGTGCTGGAGATTATTGCCGAAAAAACCGATTGAGCAATTCAGTGCGGTGGCGGCCGTAAGTACAGCGCGCCGCTGGCAAAATCGAAGATGGCACAATTTATTGACAGGTACTCGACTCCGATTAATCCGGCGATTTCGGACTTCGATCCGAATATTTCCGGATCAAGGTGAACAACTGACACGCTTCCGTGTTTGATTTGGTAATTGCCGATTCGCAGCGAAGGGAAGATCGCTATTCCGACCGGACTCGAACTCCCGAAGCTTTCTCCAATAAGCGGCGTTGCTTCAACTTTCAGCTTTGCGCGTGCGGCGAAATTGGCATCTAGAGTGGTGAGATAACCGCCAGTATCGACAACGAAATAACATGGAATGCCATTTAGTGCGCCGCTGACGAACAGGTGATGATATTTAAGCAAAAGCGGCACTGCGGTGTAACCTTGCCGTGACAGGATCGATTTGATTTGGGACCCGGCTCTGTCGTCCGGCCGTGACGGTCGCAGATAAATCAGACGATTTCGCAGATCGAGAACAGCGCCGAATTTAACCAATTCGCGGAGGCCGAGAAGGCCATTTGAACGGGGACGGCTGAACGAACTGTCGGATGCCACCGATACGGGGACATTAGTCAATGTGCAATTTCCGGCAGTCAGTGCTTTGACGGTTGTCAGGCCGGACAAATCGCGGCCCTGTCCAAATACACCAATCACATGATCAGTGGTCTTTGATTCGATTAGATTTAGTCGCTTTAGGCTCGATCGAAAGATTAAACTCGTTGGTGAGCCAGTATCGACAATAAGATTGCCGGGTTTCCCGCTCGATTGGACCGGCAAATGATAAAAGTTCCCAAGTTGGACAACTTGTGCTCCACCGTAACCATTCCTCGTTAAATAAAGACCAAGTGCATCGAGCGTGATCCCGCCACGGCCGACCTCGAGATTTAACAGCAAAATTATTGTGGCGGAAACGGCACTCGTGCTTCGCTTTAAGTGCACAGCGGCCCTTATTAGCGTCCAGTGCTAGCCAGGCCAAGCCGTGATGCGTCTGCCTTTAGCGCCGCGATTACATTTGTAATCAAATCGTCAAGCGGAATGCCAAGCTGTTCCGCGCCGCGGACGATCTCGTCACGATTCACGGCGCGAGCGAAAGCCTTGTCTTTCATCTTCTTCTTCACAGCGCGGATATCGACATCGTGGATGCTCTTTGTGGGGCGAACCAGCGCGACGGCGATGACGAAGCTGCTTAGTTCATCCACCGCGTAGAGCGTTTTTTCCAAAGGAGTCTCGCGCGAGATGCCCGAATAATCGGCGTGTGAGAGAATCGCGCGACAAATTTCTTCGCTCCAGCCGTTCTCCCGCAACCATGCTACACCAACAAAGGGATGCCCTTCAGTCGGACTGTGTTCCAGATTGGGGTGACGCTCGTAATCCATGTCGTGCAATAGACCTACGGTTTCCCAAAGGTCCGCATCTTCACCGCGCAATTGCGCGAAATGCTTCATCGAGTCAGCCACCGCGTAGCAGTGTTTGCGCAGGCTTTCTGATTTCACCCAGTCGTGGAGAATATCCAGCGCGCGAGCAGCGAGCCTTTCATTCATTCTTTTAACTTTAGTGAATGGAGACGGTGTCGCCCGGTTTTATTTTTGTCGCAAGACGAACGACGTCCCAATTAGCGAGACGAATGCAACCGTGGCTCGCAGCGCGACCGATCGAATCGGGGCTGTTGGTGCCGTGAATGCCGATGCCCTTTTTGTTGAGCGCTATCCACATCACACCGACCGGGTTACGCGGCCCTGGCGGAAGCAAATGAAAATTGCCGCTTCGCCTGCCGTGTTGAAGCATTTCCTTATCCCACCGGAAAGTAGGCATCTTCGTGATGCGGCTTACTTTCCATTCACCGATAGGCGAGGCCGTATGCGCGGAGCCAATTGTGACGGGATATGCGGCGACGAACTTGTCTCCTTCAAATACCCCAAGCATGTTCGTTTTGCTGTCGACCTTTATGGCGACAGGCGCTGATGCGGGTTCGTCTTTTTTCAGCGCTTTATTCGCGTCCGTATTTTCACTTTGTGCGTCGGGCTGATATTCAACATCGTTCGCAGGCTGTGCGTTACGCTCGCTGCCAGGCTTGATCTCCTTCACCGAAGCAAGTTCAAACGGTTCGACATTAGGGACCACAAGTTGATCGCCGGCTTTGATTGTTTTCATTTTGCCTGGATTAAGTTGCTCCAGTAAATGCACATCGCTGTGAAATTTTTCGGCTATGGCGTCGGCTGCATCGCGATACGGAAGAAATTTTAATTTCGCTTGCGCAGAAATGCTGCCCGGCAACGGACTGACGCTCGCCAGATCCGCATCCGTAACAGTATAGGGAACAAACACGGGACCTATGCTGTCGAGGTCGAGGCCGGTAACATCTGGCGCACCATTCGATTTCTTCTTGTCGGATGGCGGAGGGATTTGCGCTTGTTCTCCACGCGATTGACGATAGAGGGCGAGCGCTTTCCAGGTGAATTCGTTGTAGCGACCATCGATTTTGCCGGGACTAAAATTGCTCCGATCAAGAAAGATCTGGAGACGCGTCGCTGCTTCGATGTCGGTCTTGCGCGGAGTTCGCTCTGAAGGAGACTTCTTCCTGGCTGCTGCCACCGGAATGCTGTCGGCAATTAATAAGGCGACGATCGCAAACTGAAGAACAGTTTTCACGCAACTTGATCGTATCAACCATTCGTGCCGGTCGCGAAAAGACCCAACTTTTAGGTTTGCAATCTGGAAAACAAAATGGTAATTCTGCCAGCCTTCTTCAACCCCAACTATTCAAAGTATGTTCTCAATTAATCGCTTCATCCGTACGGCCCTCAAGTTCTGCGCAGGAATTGTTTCTGTTTTTATTCCGTTCAGTGGGTTCGCGGCCCCGCCGGCCGGCACTCTCGACGATACGCATGCTGCCGTTCGAGCGGTCATAGCTGTTCAAGCGCAGGTCACGCCCAATTTGATGCAGCAGCCCGAAATTTTGGGGACTGCCGTCGGAGTCGACGCGGCCAACTCTCCGGTCCTGACAATTTATGTCGATCGCGACGCGGCAAACGCAGGCGAAGTGATACGGAATCTTCCACGGGAATTTCGCGGCGTTCGTGCGCAGATACATTTGACGGACAAATTCCGTGCGATGGCCCCCCCGCCCGGCCACGGCCATCGTGGTGGCGGCGTCAGTCACACAGCGAAACAAACCCCACCTATCCAGCTTGGGACTTCCGGCGGCTGGTCGAAGGATCTTGCAAATGGTTATTGCTGCGGCGGCACACTCGGCTCGCTGGTTGCAATCGGCAGCACGCAATACATCCTGAGCAATTATCACGTGTTTGAATCTGACATTGTCGCTGGCGGCAATAATACCACCGCGCAAACGGGCGACCCGATTATTCAGCCTGGCCTGATTGACGTGAACTGCAACGTCAACGGGGCGCAGAGTGTTGCGACCTTAGTAAAAAAGAGCTCGCTACCGAGCAGCAATGTCGACTGTTCCATCGGCAAAGTTATTTCCGGCATGGTCCGAACGGACGGTTCGATCCTCGAGATTGGAACGATTTCGCATCTAACCACGTCTGCAGCAATCAACCAAGCCGTCAAAAAAAGCGGACGCACCACTGGTTTAACGCATAGCGCAGTTTCCGGCCTCAACGCAACCGTCAGCGTGGCCTACGACAATGAATGCGCCGGCGGCACGGCCTTCACGAAAACGTTTACTGGCCAAATCGTAATCGCCAACAGTGGCAGTAAGTTTCTGAACAGCGGCGACTCCGGATCGCTAATGGTCGAAGACGTAGCCACCAATCCACGCGCGGTCGGCTTGCTGTTTGCCGGCAGCAGCACTAGCGCGATCGCAAATCCGATCAATCAAGTGCTCTCCTTCCTCGGCGCCACAATGGTGGGGAACTGACGCGCGGTTCGCAAAACTGAGATCTCGCGGATTTCTCCGGCGGCGATATACCTTCTGCTTGCTTGTGCTCGCAATTGCTCTCCTATCCGCCTGCGAGCAAAGTATGGCTCAGAACAATTCCTCCTCTCCAAAACGCGACATCAACGCCGTGCTGGCCGCGCACGAGAAGGAATTGCTGGCTATACCGGGCGTCGTTGGTGTGTACGTCGGCACTCTTGAAGATCGCCGCACGGTGTGTCTGAAAGTGATGCTCGCTCGTAAAACGCCGCAATCACGAAAAATCCCGCGCATGCTCGAAGGCTATCCGGTTATTGTCGAGGTGACGGGAGAAATCCGCCCGATGGAGAAGCCGTAGACGACGGCGGCAAATGGCTGGATAAACAAAACGCGCCTCCACTGTTCCGCCGTTTCGGGCAGAACAGTAAGGCGCGACGGAAACAAACGAGGCTTAGATCTTAATCCTCATCGAGGATCACGCGATCAACCATCATGTCCGGGGCTGTCCCGGTGTAGTGGACGCGGACGGGAACGCCTACTTTCACCCTCGTTCTCACCGTGTCCTCATCTAATACCCTGCCGCTCCGCGTCACGTAGGTGACAGTCTTGCCGAAGCGATAGCGCACCGGACCGCTGCTTTCTCTAAGAACGATCGCGCTCCCCGGAGTGTACTCCGTAATTGTCCCATTGGCATCAGTCGTGGTCGTCGTCGTAGTAGTGGTTTGCTGTTGCGGCAACTGTTGCTGCTGCATAGGCGGCTGCCGCGAGGCCTGCCCCCACGCAAACGATGCCACCACTGCCAAGGCAATGCTCAAGAGCATTTTTTTCATGATTTTCCCTTTCTTGATTTAGTTGCGATGGCAATAAAACTCCCTCTTCCGGTTGATTTTGGGCCGGCGGAAAGAGCTTACCGCCATATTGGATTCGGATGCCAGCGGCGCGCCGGACGTTTGAAAATTCCTTAATGGCCCTTGAAGCCTCCATTAGCTCAGCGAATTTGGCATTCAACCGTTTGTATGAAATTCTGGATCGGCACATCGGGTTTTCAATACGCCGAGTGGAAGGGGAACTTTTATCCCGAAGATTTGCCGGCGGCCAAGATGCTGCCGTTTTATGCCGAGCGATTTTCCACGACAGAGATCAATTATACTTTTCATCGCATTCCCGCACCGAAGACGATTGAAAACTGGAAAGCGCAGACGCCAGAGAAATTCCGGTTTGCGCTCAAAGCGCCACAAAGAATCACGCATTGGTCGAAGCTGCGCGATTGCGCGGACACGCTGGAATATTTTTTGAAAGTCGTACATGGCCTCGGCGAACGACTTGGGCCAGTGCTGTTTCAATTGCCGCCTACTTTTCAGAAAGATGCCGATGTGGTGAGGTCATTCCTGCGCGAATTTCCCTCGATGCGCGCCGCGTTCGAGTTCCGTCACGAATCATGGTTCGACGCGGAAATCTTCGATCTGCTCAAATCGCGCAACATCACCCTCTGCATTGCTGATACTGAGGCTCTCGCAACGCCAAAGAAAATCACTGCCGATTACGGGTATTTCCGGCTTCGTCGCGAAGATTACATTAAGAGCGACGTCGAACGCTGGGCCGAGTTCGTGCGCGATCATAAATCAAATTGGAAAGATGTGTTCGTCTATTTCAAACACGAAGAGAGCGGCATCGGTCCGAAGCTCGCGCAACAGATGCTTAAATTGCTCGCATGATCCTGTAGAGCCTAGCGCCCGATCAAAATAAAGATTCCTGCCAGCAGCGCCAGCACCCCAGTGATGATGCCGATACCAAGCCCAGTGAGGGTAAGGATTCCCACCGCGATAAGATAAATCGCTAGCAGAAGCATGCCGATGTTTTTGGTGATGTTCATGTCCTGAGTATCCAGAATTGCACCTGTTTTTGGCAATCCTGAAGGCACTGGGTCAGCGGATATTCTCGGCATCAAATTGAGCACTCTTGATTTTGAAATTGGCAGGCGGAGCACTCGTCCTACAATTCTGCATGGACTCGATCGCCGAGAATCTTGCGCGCGTGCGCCAACAGATTGTGGAAGCGGCAGCCAAAGCTAGTCGCGGCCCGGAAGAAATCGAGTTGGTCGCAATAGCCAAGACGCATCCTGCCGAAAAGGTGCGAGAGGCGAGCGAAGCCGGACAGACTTTGTTTGGCGAAAGCCGCGTCCAGGAAGCGCGCGCGAAAATCCCAGAGCTGCCGTCGAATTTGCGCTGGCATTTCGTCGGACATCTCCAGACAAACAAGATTCGTCACGCGCTGCCGCTGTTTGAAATGATTCACAGCGTCGACTCACTCGCGCTCGCGCAAGACATGAACCGGATCGCGGAAGATGAGGGGATGCATCCGCGCGTGTTGCTCGAAGTCAATGTGGCAGGCGAGGGGAGTAAGTTCGGTTTCGCGCCGGCAAAGTTGCTCGAGCAAATGGAAGAACTTCTGGCGCTGCCGCGACTCTCCATCCTGGGGCTGATGACGATTCCACCGTTAGCTGAAGAAGCGGAAGCGTCGCGGAAATATTTTGTGCAATTGCGTGAGCTGCGTGATCGCTTGCAGAGCGAGTTTCGGGTCGATCTCGGGCAACTCTCAATGGGTATGACGCACGACTACGCCGTCGCAGTCGAGGAAGGTGCCACCCTGGTGCGTGTAGGGACCGCGATTTTTGGTGAACGTTCGAAGAAGCAGAAAGCCACAGATGAACACGGATTTTCACGGATTTCCGAAGTCCGTGATTAAGTTCCTTCTTCACATCCGTGTTCTATCCGTGCGAATCCGTAGGTAAATAAATTGTCGATTGCTTAAATGCGTTTGGAGCCAACAAACATTCAACAAATCGGAGACGAACTCGCGATTTCCTGGAACGATGGAAAGGAATCGTATTTGAACCTCCGAATGCTCCGGGGCGCATGCCCATGCGCTGCGTGCGGCGGCGAACCGGATGTGCTCGGCAACGTCGCGCGCCCAGGCGTGAGCTACACCGACAAAAGCTTTCAGCTGACCAGCTTCGATCTGGTAGGCGGTTACGCTTTGCAGCCGCGCTGGGCCGACGGTCACAACACGGGAATTTATAGCTTTACTTATTTGCGGCGTTTGGGAGAAGCTTCGGGCTGAGAGGACAGGCGATAAGTTTGGATCGGTCTATGAAATGGATAGCAAAAGTCGCGGTCGTATTGGTGTGCTATGCACTGTGCAGCGCGGCTGCTTTGTTTGTCGCCTCGAGCCCGCAGGAAAAATTACCTGAACCGCAGAGGACAAACGCGATCCCTGTCAAAAATCACGAACTCGTCCGGCGCGTCTGGATTTCGGTTTAGACGTAGCGGCACGTGTCCCCGCGCAGACCTAAGGATGCGGCTGGGACAGCCGCTGCTACAACTTCGGAATTGTGACACGTAACAAAGTTGTTTGCGTGGTGAGCGGTTTTAGTTGCCGATCCTGCAACTTAGCCGGAACCAGAAAAAATTCTCCCGGCGAAAGATCGATATCGGCGCAGGTAAGCTGTCCAGTGAGACAGCAAACGATTGCGAATTGTCCACTCGGCGCGATCTCGCGAGGCCGACGGAGATTCCATTTTTCGATCTCGAACAGCTCGTGTCTGATGAGTGTTTCGCCTTTCGCTTCGATCAACCTTGGCCTGACATCGTTGAAATCGATGCATTGAAGCGCTTGCTCGATGTGCAACTCTCGCGACTTCCTTTCATGATCTACGCGGTTCCAATCAAAGACGCGATACGTGGTGTCGCTATTTTGTTGAATTTCGATCAGCAGATTGCCCGCGCCCACGGCATGAAAACGTCCAGCGGGAAGGAATACCGCGTCGCCCGCCTTAACATGAATTTTGTGAACATGATCAGCTGCCGTTCCTTTGTGCAATGCCTTTTCGAATTGATCCCAGGTAATCGATTCACGAAATCCGAGAAAAAGCTCGGCACCCGAATCGGCCGCAGCGACGTACCAGAATTCGCTTTTTGGCTCGCTGCCTAGTGTGCTCGCGACTTTCTCCGACGGATGCACCTGCAGTGAAAGCTTCTCGCGCGCATCGAGAAGTTTGATAAGCAACGGAAATCGCGAAGCTTCTGGAAGATCGCCGAAGATTTCTTCTCGATGATGAGTCCACAATTTGTGCAAAGTTTTCCCGCGCAGCGAACCGTTGCACACGATGCTCTGTGCTTCGGAGCGATCTACGATTTCCCACGATTCTCCGATATATTTTTGCGCTGGCAGTTTTTTGCCGAACTCGGATTCTAGGCGCCGCCCGCCCCAGATTCGTTCCATAAAGATCGGTTCGAAGGTGAGAGGCGAAGCGATTGCGGATTGGCGATTGCGGATTTCGGATTTCAGAATGGGGAGATTGTAGATTGCAGATTGGGCAATGCAAAAGAGAGTGAGTCCTTGATGCGATCGTTCTCGAAGTATTGGTTGCCGGTTTTGATCTGGCTTGGACTGATCTTTATTGGTTCGACCGATATGTTGTCAGCCGAGTATACATCACGCTTTTTCGTTCCGTTCCTGCGCTGGCTGGACCCCCATATTTCCTGGGCGGCGATCAATACGATCCACACCGCAATCCGAAAACTTGGACACGTAACCGAATATGCGATCCTGGCCGTTCTCCTTTGGCGCGCGGTTGGGGACGGCCTAAGTTTTAAAGCGAAAACCCCGATTGTGTTTGTCGCGGTCTGGTTAGCGTGCGGAATTTTCGCTGTCAGCGACGAGTTTCATCAGTCGCTAGTACCCTCACGCACGCCATCGGTGCGCGACGTGATCGTGGACATCTGCGGAGCGTTCATCGGCTTGGTAATCTGCTCGCTGTTTACGGGAAGAAAATCATCGCGAGCATTTGCGACAGCATCAGATTCAAGCGAACCTCGACATCCGGACATTTGAGTTTGGGGGCATAGCTCAGTTGGTAGAGCGCCAGCTTTGCAAGCTGGAAGTCAGGGGTTCGAATCCCCTTGCCTCCACGCCGCTGCACGTGGCGAGTTGATAGTGGAGCGTCGATGGTTGAGAGTTCTCGATTTCCGGGCCTGTAGCTCAGTTGGTTAGAGCATGCGCTTGATAAGCGCAGGGTCACTGGTTCGAGCCCAGTCAGGCCCATTCCAAAAGTTCGCGAAGGCGCGGATGCCTTCACCAGCGTGCGAGGCGCGTGCGCTCCCCAATCCGTTACATCCGCGTAATCCGCGGTTTTCAACCAAACAAAATGCCGGATGTCGATCTTGCGAATCGTCATCCGGCATTGCAGTCGATGTGCAGCAAAGACTGAATTGTGCGTTACCGTCGCTTTCTTTGAAGCTCTGATTTCTTTCGATCCCAGAGTCTTCACGGCATGTCCGGGAAGTGATCAATTGATTCACTCCGCGGAGTTAGCCGTCGACCTATTCAACCGCGCTTCGAATCTGGAGATCCGAAGGCGATGAATCTCTCCTTAGAAAGGAGGTGATCCAGCCGCAGGTTCCCCTACGGCTACCTTGTTACGACTTCATCCCAGTTACCGCTCATAGCGTAGGGCACTGCTTCCCTTGCGGGTTAGCACATGCACTTCGGCTACAAGCGACTTCCAT
>JBKPQL010000089.1:0-6237 GCA_046734045.1 Verrucomicrobiota bacterium | reverse complement strand
TGGTTTTGGACACTGAGCCGCGGCAACCGCGTTTGTGGAATCGGAAAATAGATCGCGACCTTGCAACGATCTGCCTCAAGTGCCTCGATAAAGATCAGCAGCGCCGTTATTCTTCGGCCCTCGCGCTGGCCGAAGATCTTGAATGCTGGCTAAAGCACGAGCCGATCCGCGCCCGGCGCACCGGAATCTTCACCCGAGGAAGAAAATGGGTGCGGCGGAATCCAACTATTACAGTGCTAGTAGCATCACTAGTCGCCCTCGCAGCGGCGATTGGCGCAATGATCTGGAAGAGCGAACTTGTCCAGCGTCCGCCCACAACGGGAATCGCCGTGCTTCCATTTGAAAATTTGAGCGACGACAAAGAGAACGCGTTTTTTGCCGATGGTATTCAGGACGACATTTTGACCAAGCTGGCGAAGATTGCCGATCTCAAGGTCATTAGTCGCACCAGCGTCATGCCGTATCGGGGCGCGAGGAACAGTCGTCAGATTGGTGATGCACTTCGCGTATCTCATGTTCTCGAAGGCAGTGTGCAACGTGCTGGCGGCAAGGTGCGGGTCAACGCCCAGTTGATCGACACCCGCACCGACACTCACATCTGGGCGGAGGAATACGAGCGCGATTTGACCGACGTTTTCGCGATTCAGACTGAGATCGCACAGCAAATCGCCGACCAACTTAAGGCCAAGCTCTCTCCTGCGGAAAAAGCCGCAATCGCGGAACGGCCGACTGCCGATCCAGTGGCCTATGCCTTCTATACACAGGCCAAGGCCATCGGTGCCGGGACCGATTGGGAGGGCGATGATAAAATCCTGAACCGACAAGTGGAACTGCTCGAAAAGGCTACGCAGCGCGATCCGAACTTTGCCCTCGCCTATTGCGCCCTCGCGAAAACGCAGTGCGATCTCTTTCAAGTGACCGGGGCGGAATTAGATTTGTCGCGGACGCACCTCAATTTGGCAAAGAAAGCGGCGGACGCGGCGTTGCGAGTCCGCCCGGACTTGGGGGAGGCTCGTCTAGAACTGGCTCGCTACTACTTCTTGGCTGGTGATTTCGACCGGGCACTTGACGAGTTGACCGTTGCTCGTCGCAAGTTGCCGAATAATTCTGAAGCGCTTTACATTGCGGCCCGAATCGATCGCCGCCAAAACCGCTGGGACTCTGCGCTGGCCAATCTTCAAAAGGCAAATGACTTCGACCCACGCAACAGTGAGTTCGCATACTTTCTCGGGGAGACTTATTTTGAGATGCGCCGCTACCACGAGTGGGAACAACTCATAAAAAAGTGTACTGCGAGGGGCACATTTGACGGCCCTTGGATTCAGCTTGAGCTAGCTGAGCTCAAGCTGGCGCAGGGTGATCCAGTGGCGGCTCAGGCTCTTCTCGCACAAGTGCCGCTCGACTTTAGTCCGACTGAACATATATGGGACATTCGAT
Organism: Verrucomicrobiota bacterium; assembly: GCA_046734045.1. GTDB lineage: Bacteria > Verrucomicrobiota > Verrucomicrobiia > Chthoniobacterales > UBA10450 > Udaeobacter. The sequence goes on along the minus strand of JBKPQL010000089.1, from coordinate 4,800 downwards.
TTAAGGCAGCTCTTTACTTGCGAGATTATGATGCGGCGAACCGGGTGATTGCCGCTACTCCCGCGAAGTTTGCCGATCGTTTTCCTTTTCGGTGGATAACCTCCGCTGACGGGCTGGTTGCGGTTGCGCGCGGCGATAAGCAGAAAGCGCAATCGATTTTTTTAGATGCCCGAAAGAGACTGGACGCGATGTGGGGGACTAAGGTCAAGGATGAGCTGTACTTCTCGCTAGTCGCGGAACTTGACGCTGGGCTTGGTCGAAAAGAAGAGGCGATCCGGGAGGCCCGGCGCGCGGTCGATCTGAAGCCGATCGCCAAGGACTCGTTACAGGGTCCCGGTGCTGTCTTCACCCTAGCGTTGGTTTACGCGTGGACGGGCGAGCGCGATCGTGCGTTCGAGCAACTCGAAATTGTCGCGAAGATTCCGGCCGGTCCATCATACGGCGATCTCCGCTTCAATCCATGCTGGGATTCTTTGCGCGGTGATAAGCGCTTCGACAAGATCGTCGCCGCAGCCAAGGCTGCCAGCAGATAGCCTGCCGCGCCGTAGTCTTGCGAAGGCGGGTTCCTCGCCCAGAAAAGAAGATTGTTCTGCTGTCGCGGCAGTGACTCCGAAACCTTTCGCGGGTTTACCGCTCAGGGGAGCGCAGGCTGCTAGCCGAAACGAACTTTCGTTCACGTGAAACCTCGATCTCATCCCAGTTTCGCATATCACCCAATCCGCGGCGACCGCTCCCCATCCGTGACATCCGGGTAATCCGCGGCCTGCCACGCCCGGAAGCCTTAGCGAAGGCGGGTTTTCAAAAGATTTCCGGATTTTCCCTGTAACCTCAGGCCGGATTTCCGGCTGTACATCCTTAACTGTAACTACACAAACGTGCCAACAACAATCCAGCCTCAACAAAGAAAGGAAAAACCATGAATCCACTGACTCAGTTCAAAAATTTCAAAAAAATAAAAATTCTGCCGCTTCTCATCACGCTGGCGCTTGTCGTGCTGGCGTCACCCGGAGTCGCCCGCGCGAACGCGGTAACAGACTGGAATCTGATCGCGTCGAACGCGATCGTTGTAACTGCGGGGCAGCCGCCGCCCGTGTCGGTGCTGAGTTTCGCGATGGTGCAGGGGGCGGTGTATGACGCGGTCAACGCGATCGATCGTGGCTATCAGCCGTACCTCTCGGAACCTCCTTCAAACCCAACGGACTCGAAAGAGGCAGCCGCCGCGACGGCGGCCTTCCGCGTTCTCGTGGGCTTCCCTGATCTCCCCGGCCTATTCCCGGCACAGCAGCCGACGCTGCAGCCGCTCTATGACGCGTACATAGCGAACTTGCCTGACAATCCACCGGGATCGAGAGCTAATGGGGTCGCTATCGGTGAGGCGACAGCAAGGGCAATGCTCACTGCCCGACAGAACGATGGACGCTTCGGCCCACCGCCGACGCTCTATCCGCCAGCGCCTGGAATCTGGCGGCCGACGCCGCCGAACTTCGCGCACGATCCCGCGCCGTGGGTCGGGAACGTGCTGCCGTTCATCGTCCCGAGCGCAGAGATGCTCCGCACCGACGGGCCGAACGCGCTTACCAGTGCCGCCTACGCCGAGGACTTCAACGAGATCAAGGAGGTTGGCTCACTCACAAGCACGACCCGAACGCCGGACCAGACCGATGCTGCGATCTTCTGGCAGGACCATGCCCACGCGCTTTTTAACCGGATCTTTCGCACTCTGGCCGTCAGCCAGAATTTGGGCATCGCTGACAGCGCTCGCTTGTTTGCAATGGAGAACCTTGCGGCGGCTGACGCCGCGATCGGCTGCTGGAACGACAAGTACTACTGGCAGTTCTGGCGCCCAATCACGGCGATCCGCGAGGCGGACACCGACGGCAACCCGGACACCGTAGCCGACCCCACTTGGCTGCCGCTGTTCGACCCAGCGACACCGGTCTGCCACCCGCCGGCGCTCTTCACGCCGCCCTTCCCCGACCACCCCTCGGGCCACGCCTGCGCGACAGGTGCGTTCGTGCACACATTGCAGAACTTCTTCGGCACGGACAAGATTGGCTTCAGCGCCTTCAGCAACAAATCCTGTACCACACGGAGCTTCGACCGATTCTCGGACACGCTGAGTGAGGTCATCGACGCCCGAGTGTGGGCCGGCATCCACTTCCGCACCGCCGACGTGCAGGGAGCTGTGCTCGGCCAGAAGGTCGCCCACTACCTCAAGAAGCACTACTTCCAGCCGGTGCGATGACGCTGAGGACGGACTTCATTTCAAAACCAATATGGAAATCCTAAACATGCCAACAACAATTCAGCCTCAACAAAGAAAGGAAAAACCATGAATCCACTGACTCAGTTCAAAAAAATACCAATTCTGCCACTGCTCATTGCACTGGCGCTCGTTGTGGTCGCTGCCGTGCCGGCCCTCGCAACGCCCCCGGCGCAATTCGGAGCGTGGTCTGCGCCCATCAACGTTGGACCGCCGCTTAACACCCAATACAACGATACGTATCCGATTCTGACAGCCGATGGACTAACTGTTTACTTCACGTCGGACCGTCCTGGTGGACTTGGCGGAGACGACCTCTGGGTTTCTCGGCGCGAGACCACTGACTCACCTTGGGGAGAGCCGGAAAATCTTACTATCTTGAATAGCTCATTTAACGACTCGCTATCGGTGTTTAGTACGTCTGGAAACATCATGTACTTCCACAGTGACCGTCCGGGAGGCTGTGGCGCAGGAGATTTGTGGATGTCTCGAGCGAAACCTGGCGGCGACGCATGGACGGCTCCGGTGAATATGGGCTGTGTTGTCAATACTAGTTTTACCGAGATTGCTCCGGCCTTCTATGCGAATGACGACCTTGGACTGTCGACGATCTACTTCGGTAGCAACCGACCCGGCGGGATCGGTGATTTCGACATCTACCAGACGACCACAACGGACGAGGACTTGGAGAGCGCTGTCTGGGGTCCCGGCGTGCTCGTTCCCGAACTCAGCAGCCCTGCACGCGATACGCGCACGTTCGTGAGACGGGATGGGCGCGAGGTCTTCATTACTTCGAATCGTACTGGCGGTGTGGGAGGCCTCGATATCTGGGTTGCCACGCGTGAGGACTCTTCAGATCTCTGGTCCACGCCAGTCAATCCCGGCCCGCCGCTCAACAGTGCCGCAGATGATGGATCGCCTGCTCTGTCCAGGGACGGTAGAACACTCTATTTCTTCTCGACCCGTCCGGGTGGCTTCGGCGGCAGAGATATCTGGTTTACCGTAAGAGAGTAGCGGCTCAGCCACTGAACAACGCGCAAGAGGCCAAGCGCGCGTGTCTCTTTCTCAAGAAAATAAAGCTGTCCGACGACTGGCGTGCTCATGCTTGAATTTTGGCTCCTACTGGCCGGAACAGTTTTCCGAGAGTCGTATCCTGCAACCCGCGCAGCCGAACCGGATGTAATCACTCTTTGCTCCCGCTCGCGTCCGCGGTTTCGGCCGGCGCTTTCGCCAGCTTCATTTCGTTGATCTTTCGATGCAGCGTGCGGCGCGCCCAGCGACCGGCTTCTCCACCACATCATTTTCCCATTCCGGCAACATGCTCGCCATGCTCATGCCCGCCATGCGTGTGTAACGAGGGGCGGATACGCAGGAAAAACTGGAACGCGTAGCCGAGATCGTCTCCGTAGTAGCGATCGAGTCGATCAGGTCGATCGTTGATGGTGAATTGGGTGCCGAGTCCGATGTCGAGGCCGTTGCCGTGCGACAAATCGCGCACGTAACCGATGGTGTATCCGCCAACGGGGAAAATGCGGGATTCATCCGGTGGATCGAGAACCAGCTCATGACCGGACTTTTCCACTCGCTCCCAGCGCAGATAAACTGTGTCCCGCCCGCGCTGATAGTTTGATTCGATCAGGAACGACTGCGTTTTACCTTCCTCACTCGCATTGTTTTGCCCCCAGACAAACGCGTTTGACCAATTTCTATCGGGACCGAGCGGCAGATTGTAAATGGCCGATGCGGTCGTGCGGTGGATGTTTGTCTTGGGGTCGAGCGCTTCGGGACTTTTGATGTAGCCGAACGAGCCTTGCAGCGCGAGATTTTTGGTGGGGTTCCAGGAAATGCGGCCACTGTAAGAATCGAAACGCGGCCGGTCGAAATCGTAACGGTTTTCGTCTGGTTCACGGCCTGTGAAGATACTGCCTTCAATTTTCACGTTGCGCCAAACCAGACCGGCAGTGGCCACGCCAAACGTGATGTGGGTCGAGTCCTGCCAATGATGGCCGATAGGTGCATCGGGATCATCCATCGCCGATGGGCGATGCATAAACGTCGGCGGGCCGAGGGCCGGTTCGCCCGGATAGCCGAAATAGATATACGCGCTAAAATCGTGATCGAACTTTTGCGAGAGGCTCACGGATAGCTCATCGAAAAGATCGTGGGGATGCTGGCGATCGTGCAGCGGCTGGTCGTGCCACGATTCGCCGGTTTGAAAAAGGAGCGGATAACCGCGTCCACCTTCGGTGAGCGGGTCGAGACTCATCATTAAGCGCGCGCCGATCTGCGCGCTGTCGCCGAGTGGATGCGAATACATCCCCATGATCCAGTTGGGCGCATCGATGCGGTCGTCACCGCGTCGTGTGCTCACGTTGGTGTAACGCGGGAAAATCGCTCCATGCAGCATCAGCATGTCGTTGCCGAACATGAACATCTTGCCATACATCGGCGACGAATCCGGCAGCCAACTGGTTCCGGAGCCTTCGCGGCTCATGGGGTCGGCAAGGTCGATGGACGAATGCATTTCCATCTGCATC
>JBKPQL010000088.1:0-50586 GCA_046734045.1 Verrucomicrobiota bacterium | reverse complement strand
ACCGCCGGAGAATCGTCCCATCCAGTCACACATCGCCGGTTATGTGAGTTCGAATGCCTGCCGCGCCTGTCATCCCGGAAATTACGCGAGCTGGCACGCGTCCTTTCATCGCACCATGACGCAGGTGGCAGCGCCACAGAGTTTGCCGCCAGACATGGACAAGCTCGAGCTTGCGTTCAACGGACACGAATACAAAGGAGAGCGTCGCGGCGACAAGTTCTTTGTCCGCATGCGAACCAAAGGCGGCGACTACGGTGAACCGCAGCAAGTCGTACTCGTGACCGGTTCGCACAACTTGCAAATCCTATGGCTGGAGATCGGCGAGGGCCGCACCCTACAGCAATTTCCATTCGCCTACATCGTCCCCGAGAAAATGTGGGCGCCGACAGTCGCGACATTCCTGATTCCGCCGAGGATTAAAGAATATTATTCCACAGGTGCGTGGAATGGCGCGTGCATGGATTGCCATGTCACGCAAGGGCAATCGCGTTTCGTCGCGGGCAACAAGTGGGATTCACAGGTGGCCGAGTTCGGGATCGCCTGTGAAGCCTGCCACAGCGAGGGGCAGGAACACATCGAACGCAATCGTAATCCCCTTCGCCGTTTCAAAATTCATCTCACAACGAAGTCGGACCCGACCGTGACTAATCCCGCAAGTTTGAAAGGTCCGGAATCGGGACTCGCCTGCGGGCAATGCCACAGCGTCTGGGCTTTCACCGACATGGCGGACAAGATCGATTTCAACCGGCATGGCGCTGCTTTTCGCCCCGGCGCTCATGATTTGGCGCAGCGCTTCGTGGTTCAACCCAGCGCGCCGGGTCATGCTGAACAAAAGGATTTCATTCGCCGCACCGAGCCGGATTTTTTTCACAATCGATTCTGGGGCGATGGGATGATTCGCGTGACCGGGCGCGAGTTCAACGGTGTGCAGGCGTCGCCCTGTTTTCGCGGCGGCGAATTTTCCTGCATTTCATGCCACGAAATGCATCTCGATTCTCCGGGCCAAACCGATGCCAAAACGTGGGCGCGCACCGGACAGTTAAAACCGAAAATGGATTCGGATGCTGCGTGCTTGCAGTGCCATAAGGATTTGAGCACCAGACTGGTCGCGCACACGCATCATAGTGCCGAGTCGTCGGGGAGCCGATGTTACAACTGCCATATGCCGCGCACGACGTTCGGGCTTCTGCACGCGATGCGCAGTCATCAGGTTTCCTCGCCGACCGCGCAGGAAAGTCTCGCTTATGGACGGCCGAATGCGTGCAATCTTTGCCATCTCGATCAAACGCTAGCGTGGACTGCACAGAATCTGCACGCATGGTATGACCGACCCATGCCGGAACTTTCCGAGGACGATCGCACTGTCGCAGCCGCTGTGCAGTGGATTTTGAAAGGCGACGCTGGGCAGCGCGCTCTTATCGCTTGGGGCATGGGCTGGGGGAGCGCCCAAAAAATTGCCGGCCGCGACTGGTTGTACCCTTACCTCATCTACGCCATGACCGATTCTTATGCCGCGGTGCGCTTTGATGCATGGAAATCGCTCCAGACCCTGCCCGGATTTTTCGACTTTCGTTTTAACTTCACCGCGCCCGAGTCTGCGCTGGGCGAAGCGGCTAAGCGCGCTTACGAAAAGTGGCTACGTGAAGTGCGCAACGTGAACGCAGTCTACCAACCGGAAACTGCAATCGATTCGGACGGCCGCTTCCGCGAAGATGTCTTGCAGCGATTGCGGAGCGCGCGAGACGAGAAACCAATTTTTCTCGCGGAATGAGTCGCCGCTCGAAACCCGCGCTACCCGTCATGCAGCGGGCTGACCGCAATTTGCGCTTCGGCTGGTGGTCGCTTCTTGTTTTTTTGTCTCTAGGCGCCGGTCTCGAGGCGTTGCACGGTTTCAAGATCGGGTGGTATGTCGATGTTGGAAACGAAACGCGCCGACTTATGTTCACACTCGCCCACGCGCACGGAACACTCTTGGCACTCGTGAACATCGCCGCCGGTCTGACGATGCAAATGGTGGAGCGTTTCACGCTTCGCACATCGGTTTCCCTCGGATTGATTTGGGCTGCGATCCTGCTACCGGCCGGATTCTTTCTCGGCGGAATTGTCATCTACGACGGCGACCCCGGATTGGGGGTTTGGCTCGTGCCGATCGGGGCGGCATTATTGTTCTACTGCATCGCGCGAATCGCGCTAGATCTATCCAGACGTAAGTAAGATCGCGGCTAGACCCACAGCGTGCGATCGAACGTGCGGTATTGGATGGCCTCGCTGACGTGCTCGGGTGAGATGTCGATCTTGCTGTCGAGATCGGCGATGGTGCGCGAGACTTTCAGGATGCGATCGTAAGCGCGTGCGCTTAGGTTTAATTCGCTCATCGCCACGCGGATCAGTTCCTGTGAATCCTGGCTGAGCTTGCAGTGTTGTTTAAGCTGACGCGTGGCCATGCGTGCGTTGCAATTTACTTTCGCGTCGTGGTGAAAACGTTCCCGCTGACGCTCACGCGCGCGGATCACGCGCTCGCGAATCGCAGCGGAAGTTTCTTCAAAGCGCTCGCTGGCGACGTCACGGTAATCGACGGCGGGCACTTCGATATGCAGATCGATACGGTCGAGCAACGGACCAGAGATACGCTGACGATAGCGTTGCACCTGAACCGGACCGCAACGGCATTCGCGCTTCAAGTCGCCAAAATAACCGCACGGACATGGATTCATTGCCGCTACCAGCATGAACTCCGAGGGAAAAGTCACGCTGCCTGCTGCGCGCGATACGGTCACCTTCCCGTCTTCGAGCGGTTGGCGCATCACTTCCAACGCAGATCTCTTGAACTCAGGCAATTCATCGAGAAACAGAACACCATTGTGAGCGAGGCTTACTTCACCGGGATTCGGAAACGTGCCGCCACCGAGTAGCCCAATGTCGCTGATGGTGTGATGCGGATCGCGAAACGGTCGTATGGAGACGAAAGATTTTTCGGAATCGAGCAGCCCAGCGATGCTATGAATCTTGGTCGTGTCAATGGCTTCATCGAGCGAGAGCGGCGGAATAATCGTTGGGATGCGTTTGGCCAACATCGATTTGCCTGAGCCAGGCGGACCGATCATCAGGACGTTGTGACCACCTGCGACAGCCACTTCGATGGCGCGTTTCACGTGGCCCTGTCCTTTCACGTCGCTAAAATCGAGGTCGTAGCTTTGATGGGTGGCGAAGAATTTCGTCAAATCAGCGCGTGTCGGGAGAAGGGCAATTTCGCCGCGCAAAAAGGCGAACGTCTGTCGCAAGTTCTGCACGCTGTAGATGTCGATCTTATCCACCATCGCGGCTTCAAGTGCGTTGGCTTCGGGAACGAACAACGCACGTTTGCCGCGGCGTCGCGCCTCAAGCGCGACAGGCAACACGCCTTTCACAGCGCGCACTGAACCGTCCAACGCGAGCTCACCCACGAAGCTAAAATTCTCGAACGGCGAACTATCAAGCCCTTCGGTCACAGCGATCATTCCAAGGGCAATCGGGAGATCGAAGCTTGGTCCCTCCTTTTTGATATCCGCCGGCGCAAGGTTAATCGTGGTACGCCCGCGCGGCCAGTAGTACCCGCTGTTTGCAATGGCGGTGATGACGCGGTCTCGGCTCTCCTTCACGGCGGCATCTGGTAAGCCGACAATTACAATATTCGGGTCGCCCCCAGCCCCATTCACCTCGATCTCGATCTCGTACGCATCCACGCCGTAAACGGCAGCGGAATAAATTTTCGCCAGCATCGCCCCAAGCTTGCCAGAGAAAGCGAGATTGGGGAAGCTTGTAAGATTCGTCGGCGCGACAGGTGGTCCCGCCCAACGCAGTAACAATCCCACGTTGCTGTCCGGCATTTTTGTTTTTCTGGGGGAGCGCACGCATTCTCGCGTGCACCTTTAGCAATCTTGCCGAAAGGCTATCAGTTACAAACAATTCGACAGGGCTGAATTGAACGGCCGGAGGCGTGTGCTCCATTTTCCCATGATCATCGAAATGCGCACTTACAAAATCAGATCTGGCAAGCAAACCGAATTTCTCGAAGTCCTTGAATCCAAAGCTATCCCCGAGCACCAGAAAATCGGCATGAAAGTCCTTGGTCCATTTCTCTCGATTGAAGATGAGGACACGTTTTTTTGGATGCGGGCTTTTCCCGATCTAAAGAGCCGGGAAAAAATGAGGGAGGAATTCTATGAAGGAAAACTTTGGAAGGAGGAACTCGAACAGAAGCTAATGCCGATCCTCGAGAAATACGACGTGGTGGTGGTGGAGGCTAAAGGAAGCCTCGGCGATTGGCGCTAGGCCGGAGCCGAAACTAACCACAACAAAACGGTCGCGGCGTTCTCCCTTCTTCAACGTCGTGCAGGTCCACCCAGGTCTGGATGTCATCGCGATCTTCCAATCCTTCCCGTTTTTTCGCCGCCTTCAAGTCAGCGCTTCCTTCATCGCGCCAACCGCGTTTTAGCAGAAACGCATTCCAAATCTTAATTTCCTCCTCGCTCGGTTTCCGCCCGCGCTTGAAACACCATTCAAGGATCTCTTCGTCCGATCCGCCTTTCAACGTTCGATCGACAAGTTCGTTGTAATCGACTCCGAGAAATCTCGTGCAACGCGCGTCGAACATCGTCGGATCTTCATCGACACCGGTAAAATAGTCCGGCGGCAATTCACCTCGGGCTTTTAATCGGATCTTGTCCAGCATTCGAGCAAAATAGATCAGGCCTTTTGTCTCGACATAATCGCTACATGGAGTCTGAGTCTGCATTCAAAGGAAAGCTTCTGGCGTTGTGGTAAAGTGTCAACAGTCCACTTGGAGCGAAATGGCCATACCACTTGGACGGGAGCTTGCGCTCATCAACACTTGGCTTAATGAGCACGATCCGAATCGTGAAAGCAGTTTCAGCTAAAAAGCTCGGTAAGAAACAGCGGCGTCGCCATTCGATCATGGCCTTCGAAATGATTCGGCTGGATCGCGCTTCGGCCGAACCGCTTCATCAACAACTTTACCGCCAGATTCGCGATGAGTTAATTTCGGGAAGCTTCAACAACAGCTCCTCGCGACTTCCCTCTTCCCGCGCGCTGGCAGCGGATTTGAGTATATCGCGCTTTACTGTAAACGTCGCTTTCTCGAGGCTTCATGCAGAAGGCTATCTTCAATCGAGAATTGGATCGGGCACATTCGTCACCGATTCGTTACCCGAGGATTTCCTAAGTGCACGCAAGCCAAAGGAAGAGCCACGGGTGGAACGCCCAGCTCGCCTTTCTCAGCGTGTTAGAAATCTTCCGGATAAACGGGCTGGAAAAGAGTTTGATTACGGCATTGCTGGCCGGCCCGGCGTATCATTTGTACCCGCTGTCGCGGCGCTCGACGAATTCCCTCAGAAGATCTGGGAGCGGCTCAGAGCGCAAGTCCTGGCAAAGAAAGGAGTTCATTTGCTGCAGTATGCATCGAGTCGTGGCGACGCCGACCTGCGAAAAGCCATCGCTACATACCTTTGCGATTTCAGAGGCGCGCATTGCCATCCCGATCAGATCATCATCACTGCCGGAACGCAGCAAGCGATGATGATCAGCGCGATGGCCCTCGTAAATCCTGGTGAGATCGCCTGGATGGAAGATCCGGGATTTTATCAAGCCCGTCGAGCGTTTGGTTTCGCGGGAGCGATCGTCGTTCCGAGACCCATTGACCAGGAAGGAATCGTGATCACGCGGCCATCCAAACGGGCGGCGTTGCCAAAAATCATCTACGTGACGCCTTCCCATCAATTTCCTCTCGGCATGACAATGAGTCTCGCGCGACGGACGGCTTTAATCGATTTTGCGCGCGTGCACGATACTTACATTTTGGAGGACGACCACATCTCAGAATTTCGCTTTACTGGTCCTCCGCTGCCATGTCTGCAGGGGCTGGATAACTCCGGGCGAGTGATCTACGCAGGCACGATGAGTAAAATTCTGTATCCTTCCTTGCGCCTGGGATATCTCCTTACGCCGGAGCAGCTAGTCGAGCCGATGATCAAGATCCGGGCTGTGATGGATCAACACTCATCTGCAATCGATCAGGCGACCCTGGCACGGTTTATGGCCGAAGGATTTTTCCTGAGCCACATAAGGCGGATGCGGAAGCTCTATTCTGATCGAAGAGAGTACTTCATCGAACAATTCAACAGTTTGCTAGGCAAATACTTTATTCTCCAGGTTCCCGAAGCTGGATTACACTTCGTTGCCTGGCTCCGGCGGAAGGCAGATTTACCCGTGATCACCGGCGTCTGCGCAGAAATCGGTATCAGGCCGAGCCCGCTATCGTCGTGCTTTATCAAAGCGGACATGGACCCCGCGCTGACTTTCGGGTTTGCTGCGTGGTCGCGTGCGCAAATCCGTGAAGGCCTTAGCAAGTTCGCGTCGGCACTTAATTCAAAATTGAGTTAGGATTTCGGCAAGCCGCCATCTCTCGTCAGGTGGTTTGTCACGAGCTGCCCGTCAATCGTTCCGCTATTCTGGATCCTGAAAAGAGCGACTGCTTATTTCAGCTGGATTGTCAATCGAACGATGAATTGAAAACGAAATGGCTCGTACGAAACGTGCGAAGTGGCTCTGGCGGTGACCTGGAGCGGGTCCCTAAGGTGTGGTCATAAAAATTCAACAAAGGAAATAATTATGACAACACACCTCAAAACCAAAACAGCTAGCCAAAGGCTTTTCACTATCGTAATCGCTTTCTGGTGCGGAGTCGCTTTAGCGCCGGCACAGGCACAGGCACAGGCACAAGCAAAGGCAAAGAAGACACAATACAACGTGTCCAACCTCGCTTCACTCGGCGGAACGAATAGCGCGGGAAACAGCATTAATGACCAGAGCTGGGTGGCAGGCTATTCCAGACTGACGGGCGACCAAGCGCGGCACGCTACTCTGTGGCGAAACGGATCGACGGCCGAAGACCTCGGCACACTCGCGGGACCAAACAACAGTCTAAACAGCAACGTAACATGGAACGTGAAAAATACCCACGGCATCATCGTGGGTATTTCCCAAACTGCCACGCCGGAGCCGCTCGGCGAGCACTGGAGTAGCGCGGCTTTCTACGGTGGGGCCTTCGGCTTTATCAATCTAGGCTTCGTTTGGGAACAGGGCCAGATGAGGGGACTGCCCAATTTTCCGGGTGGCAATAACGGTTTTGCTACCGGAGCCAACAACTTGCGTCAGGTAGTCGGGTGGGCGGAGAATGGGGTTCATGACCCCACCTGTTGCTGCAGCCAAGTCCTCCAGTTTCGCCCAGCTATGTGGAGTCTGGGCCCGCCAGCAGATCAGATCCACGACCTCCCTCTGATTCCCGGCGACACCTCCGGAGCCGCCACGGCGATCAATGACAATGGTCAAATCGTGGGCATTTCGGGCATCTGCGACCAGGCCGTTGGAAGACATACGGCCAAGCACGCCGTGCTTTGGGAAAATGGCACCGTGACGGATATTTATCCAAATCCGCCAGCCCCGTGGTGGAATACGCCGACGGCAATCAATCAACACGGCGATGTCGTCGGGTTTGCCGGCGACCCGGCGTTTGTTGAAGGCGATGTCTTACACGCTTTTATCTGGACTAGGGACAACGGCATCCAAGCTCTCAAACCGTTGCGGGGACATGTACCGGAACATGTAGACAGTGAGGCCTACGGTATCAACGAACGGCGCCAGGTAGTCGGTGTCTCATGCGACACGGACGGGGTTGATTGTCGTGCCGTTATTTGGGATCACGGTGTCTACCCCACAGATCTTAACGAATTCAAAGGCGGCTATTCCGCCCGTCTCGAAACCGCCAAAGACATAAATAACCTTGGAGAGATTACCGGTAGAGCTATCGAAAGTGGCGTGAGAACAGCGTATAAGGCGGTGCCGGTTTCACAGCCATGAATGAGATGAACCGGAATCGCTTTGTCAGCGGGCGAATCAAAGTTGGTGCTAAATTGAGATGAAGCGAACTTTGCCTTAGTACGAATCGCTGGGAAGCGCATCCGCGTTCTTACTGCGAGCCATTCTCGTAAACGCGTTTTGTCCGCCTTTCGCGCGCCGAAGCTCGACGGATAAAACGCGTTTGATAGCACGCGGCATCCGAGGTCGCTGACAAAGCCGAAATCTTTAAAAAAGGCAATCGTGCGGAGATACGGTCCCCCGCTTTCTTTGGTTGCGGCGCGAATGTGTTAGCCTTCCTGTTGCTGGCTGGCGCCACCGTTGGAGCGAATCCCCCGAGGAGGAAGGACTGAAAACGGCCGCAGCAGCGCGACGCGACTCCTTGCTCGGATTTTAGTTAAATATTTAGAGGTTCGCTCGGAGAAAGGCGGCAAAGAATGGCGGGCGCGCACGGTCTCCAAAAAGATTGAACAAGACGCCTCCGGAGGCTGTCAGAAAACCGAATATTTAACCTTGTTAAATAGTTGTCCGAATGCTAGAACGCGTAATCGACAGGGCATCGACGAATACAATTTACGGGAAGTTGTCGATCCAAACCCCCCAAGAATTTGATGAAAAAGAGTTATATGGCTGCTGAAGATAGCGATACCGGAATTAAGATTTACCTGCGTGAGATCGGGCAAATCCCGCTTCTGACTCCGGAGCAGGAGATCGAACTGGCCGCGAAAATCAAGAAGGGCGATCGCGAGGCGCGAGCGCTGATGATCCGGTCCAATCTACGCCTGGTCGTGAAGATTGCGCACGATTACGCGAATCTCGGCCTGCCGCTTTTGGATCTGATCTCCGAGGGCAACATCGGCTTGATGAAGGCGGTGGAACGTTTCGACCCTGCGAAGGGCGGAAAGCTCAGCACCTACGCCGCGTGGTGGATCAAGCAGTCCATCAAACGAGCGCTGGCGAATCAGAGCAAGACGATCCGTCTGCCCGTGCATCTGGTGGACAAGATTTCCAAGATGCGTCGAGTTTCATTGCAAATGAGCGAGGAACTAGGCCGTGAGCCGACGGATGATGAGTTGGGCGACGAGATCGGCATCGCAAGTGGAAAAGTTTCGCAGCTTAAGACCGTGTCGATCCGTCCAGCCTCCCTCGACGCGCCAATCAGCGACGATGATTCCACCGAGTTCGGTGAAATTGTGGGTGACGAGGACGCTCAAACCCCGTTCGAATTATTGCGTGACAAAAATCTTCGGAACGAGGTCGGCGGCTTGCTTGATGTGCTCGATGATCGCGAGAAGAAAATTATCTTCCAACGCTTCGGACTGGATGGCGGAAAACCGAAGACGCTTGAGGAGGTCGGCAAGAAATTCGGCGTGACGCGTGAGCGCATCCGTCAGTTGCAAAACATCGCGCTCTCGAAACTTCGGCGCGCCCTGGCCAAAAAAGAGCGACCAGTAGAGGTCGAGCTGCCGGTTGAAGCTTGACCAAGTATCTGGTGACAAACGCCCGAAGAGGCAATTTCCGCGCGTTTTCTATTTTGCGACGCGCAACTGCACGGAATCGATGCGCTCATCACCAGAGCGAATATCGCTGATGATCACGAGTTGATCTCCTGCGACCGTCAATTCGCCTTCGCGCAAGAGCTTTTCCGCAGCCTCAATCGTTGCATTCGGGTCGTCGAAAAAATCAATTCTCACCGGATAAACGCCCCACAAAATCGATAGTTGTCGGTAAACCCTTTCGCTTGATGTGAAGGCAAAAATTGGGGCCTTTTCCGGGCGGAGATTTGAAACGTTCCGCGCCATCGTGCCATGCCGGGTAAAGACAACAATCTTGGCGCGTTCCAGTAAATTGGCCAGAGCCACAGCGGAGGCAACGGTCCGTTGTCGATCGTCCTCGAGAATTGCTTCCGCTGCATAGCCGGCGCCGCCGCTGCGCTCGATACGCAAGGCGATGCGATCAAGTACGCGGACGCATTCGACTGGGTAGCGTCCAAGACTTGTTTCGGCGCTCAACATGATTGCGTCCGCCTGTTCAAAAACGGCGTTCGCCACATCTGTAATTTCGGCTCGAGTCGGCAATGGATTGGTGATCATCGATTCGAGCATCTGCGTCGCGACGATCACAGGCTTGCCAAGGCGAATACAGGACTTCACGATTCGCCGCTGAATAATCGGCAGCTCTTCCATCGGGCATTCGATTGCCAGATCGCCCCGGGCGATCATGATAGCGTCCGCGCCTTCGATCATCTCGTTGATGGCGCCAACCGCGAGTTGATCTTCGATTTTCGCTACCATCAAAGCCTTACTTTCCTTTTCGGCGAGAACACGACGCAATTCGTCTAAATCGCTTTTTTGGCGGACAAAACTCAGCGCAACAAAATCGACATCGAGCTTTGCGCCGAGTGAAATATCAGCAATGTCCTTTTCTGTGAGCGGCGGCAGATTGACGTGAATCCCTGGCAGATTGATATGGCGGCGTGAGCCGAGTGTGCCCGGAATGATCACCCCGCAGCGAAGCCGTTTCTCGCCCTTTTCCAGTACCTTCAGCCTGATTAGGCCGTTATCCACGAGGACAGTATCGCCAACGGAAACATCATTGATAAGTCCGTCATAATTTACATCGACAGAATAAGACTCTTCGCTCTTTGCGCCGCCAACGGTCAGCTCCAGAATGTCACCCTCTTTCAATTCGAGGTTGGCCTTCAATTCGCCCGTGCGGATAGCCGGGCCCTGGGTGTCGAGCAGGATTGCAACCGACCGTTGCGCCTCTTTGGCGATTGCGCGGATTTGCGGCACAATATCGCGGACGGAGCGGTGGCTCGCATGGCTCATGTTCAACCGGAAGACGTCCGTTCCTGCGTCGATCAACTGCCGGAACACATCAGGGCGTTCGCTGGTTGGGCCGAGTGTGCAGATGAGTTTGGTTTTCCGCATCAGTCACAGGATTGAACTTGGGGTCTCAAAAGCAAGGCCGCTCTCTTGGGCGAAAGGAGACGCCTGCCGCCGAAAAAGAAACGCGGCGCGCCCTATCGAGCGTGCCGCGATCTAAAATACGCTTCCTTAATTACCGCGTTTTTTTCCCCGCGCCCTCCGCCATCGCCAAGTGCTGCCTCAGCGTCGGGAGACTTTTCGACGCCCACGCTCTGAGGTCCTTGTCATCTGCACTCTTTGCCGCCCTTTGGAAGTCGGCAATATCGGCCTTGTGGATCTCTTCAAGCCACTTCAAGTAGAGTGGGTCAAACTCCCCGCTTCCGAGGTTTTGCGCCTTAACACCGCTGATGTTGAACGTGACGCCTTTTCGGTTGGCCAGCGCAGTCAGCTCGCCGTTGAGCTTGGTATGGTCAGCTACCACGCGTGCGGCGATACTTTTCACCTCCGCACTTTTTGCCTTGCTCTCGGCCATTTTTGCATTCGCAACTTCCTGCGCTCCGCCGCCTGCTGCTTTCTGGATAAAGTTCACGTCCTTCTGACTCATTTTCACGGTAGTGGTGGCGCCGGGGGACGCCGTCGGGGCGGATTTTGAACGCAGATGGGGATTGCTACCGATCCCCGTGTCGGTTTGAGCGTGAACAGTTCCAATAACGCAGATGTTGCTGACCGCGGTCGCAACCGCTGCTATTGCCGAGATTGATATGAGTTTTGATTTCATTAGGGGTTTTTTGTTAGGATGAATTTGTCTAATCGCCAGCACAGCCAGCATTTGAGTATCGTATCTTCGCGTCAGCTTGGATGCGGCTGTAGGCACAAAAAAACGGGCGCATGAACGAGAGCGGCATTCTGTTCGCTCGGCCTCTTTGCGACGTGTAAGATCCGAATCAGGGCTGCTGAATGTTCTGTTCGTACGAGCTTTCCACTCGCGTCGCCACGTCCTTGTAGTTGTAATCGACTTCGTAAATCTGCTTCATGCAATTGAGCGATTTTTCGCGGTCGCCCATTCGCTCATAGACGAGCCCGAGATTATAAACGATTTCCTTCTTCATCGGGTCCATAGATAAAATTTCCTTCGACGCTTCTTCCAATTGCTTCACTGCCAGATCAAGCATTCCCAATTCCCGGTAGCAGACGCCAAGCAAGTTCATCGCCCTCAGGCGCGCATTGGGATTTTGCCGGGCCCGCTGCAATTCAGGCAGCGCCTCGCGGAATTGACCCGCATTCGCAAGATGTTCGCCAAGCTCAAACCGAAGCTGCAAATCCGTCGGGTTTCGCTCCACGCGTTTCCGCGCTTCGGCGAGCAGAATTTCCGACCGCTCCTTTTTCGTGGCCCTTAATTCCTCGGACTTTTTTGTGTAGAGCTCATGGCCTGACTCGTGGCGGGCGAGAAATTCCTCGAGCTCTGCAATCTCACGGTCGAGTCGCTTGATTTTTAAGTCGGAGACCTTCCGGGTCAATCCGCTATCGGCGCCTTTTGTCAGGTCGGAGGCGTGCTGGTACCAGCGGATCGCCTCCGCAAAATCTTGCTTTTGCTCATTTAAAGCGCCCAAGCGTCGGGCGAGATCGATGTTCGCTGGCTCTGCCTTCTGGCGGGCGTATACCTCCGCGATCTGTTTGTCGAGCGATTCAGCGGTCAGCCGCATCCGGCTCTGTTGCTCGAGCGAAATCGCCACGTCTTTGTCTTTGATCAAGTCGCGATAACTTTCGGCTTGGGTCCATCCACCTCGTTTCATTGAGGCGCGGGCCGAAGCATCCTTGCTCAGCCGAAGCGCCTCGGCATCGAGCGGATCGATCTCGCTAATGCGGCTATAGACTTCCACCTCGCGATCGTTTTCTCTGAGTTGGTGATACAAACGTCCCAGCGCGTGTAGCACTTTCACATCGCGCGGACTTTCCTCCAGCAACGTCTGCAATGCGAACACGCCAATTTCCGGCCAGCCGGCCGCCAAAGCTGCTTCCTTTAAGACCAGGTTCGCCTGCCGATTGTAAGGTTCTTCTTCTAAAACCTTTTCCAGTATTTCAATCGCACGCTTGGGATCCCTTTTGATTTCGCGCTGCGCCTTCATGACCGCGATCGGCGCAGTCGAAATATTGAGAAAACTTTTTTTGGCTGATTTATTTTTCGCTACCTCCGCGCGCCGCAAGAGTTGTCGACCAGTGAGAAATTGCGGCTCCTGTTTAAGAACACCCTGCAATAGCGAAATCGCATAACCGAAGTTGCGCAGTTCGATGGCAGCCACGGCCTTAAGCCAATAACTGCGCAGTATTTCGCTAAGTTCCTTCTCCGTTTTAACAGCCATATTCGCCCATCCTGCTGAACTATAATTTCAGCGCATCACGTCGTCATCGGAATTTTAGAGAGCGGTCCCCGCGGCGACCTCGCATCCGCGCCGTCGCCGAGCTTTTTCCAATAAACTCGACGGCTATTTGCCGCCTGTCGATTTTTTGATGGCCCGCGGCTCAAGCACTTAGTGCTGGCATCATAAATAGTGGCAGTCGAAAGTTACATGACTAAGTTGCCAATGATGCGCAACAGCAACGCGAAGCTTGCCTCCCATAGGCAGTCTCCGCCGTTCGAGCTAGATGGCGGCGAACGATTTGTTCTGTCGCGCAAAGACTTTGCTCCAGCTTATGTGAAAGCGTTCGAGAAGGGGATTCTCCAAGAACGCGCCGAGCAAGCGATCGAATCGCTGCGGTCCTGTCGCATTTGCCCGCGCGATTGCGAGATCGACCGCTACAACAACAAGATTGGCGTGTGCAAGAGCGGTCGGCTCGCGCGCGTTGCCAGCGCGTTCCCGCATTTCGGCGAGGAAGATTGCCTGCGCGGCTGGAACGGGTCGGGCACCATCTTTTTCGGCTGGTGCAATCTGCGCTGCGTATTTTGCCAAAACTTCGAGACCAGCCAGTTCGGAGAAGGCGCAGAGGTGACCGCAGCTGAGCTTGCCCAAATCATGCTCGATCTCCAGGAGATCGGATGCCATAACATCAACTTCGTCACGCCCGAGCATGTTGTTCCGCAAATCCTGGAAGCGCTTGTAATCGCGGTGGAGCGCGGCCTGCGCCTGCCACTCGTCTATAACACCTCGGCGTACGACAGCCTCGAAAGCATTGAGTTCATGGACGGCTTGATCGACATCTACATGCCCGATTTCAAACTGTGGGATGCCGAGCACTGTCGAAAATATCTCGTCGCTAGCAATTACGCGGATGCCGCTCGTAAGGTCATCGCCGCTATGCACGCGCAAGTCGGTGAATTAAAAATTGATGAGAACGGCCTCGCATTGCGTGGCGTACTCGTGAGACATCTGGTCATGCCCGGCCTGCTGGATGACACGCGCGAGATCATGCAGTGGATCGCTGACAACATGTCGCGCAACACGTATGTCAACGTCATGGACCAGTATTTTCCAGCACACAAAGCCGAGACTGAACCGCGCTTCGCCGAAATCAACCGTGCCATTTCCGACGACGAATTCTGTGGCGCGCTTGAAATCGCACGTAACGCTGGTCTCTGGCGTTTCGACACGCGCTGGCGCAATGTCATCCCTCATGGTGCACCCGTTTGGCTTCCACTCACCCGTGCACGCGATTCGGTGAGAACGCGTGCGGAGTCGTTCATTGCTTCATAGCCTCGATTTTACCGCGTCGCGCCCGTAGTTTTCTCACAAGAGCGCGTCCGTGAACGTCCCAGCAGCGGCATAAGTTCACGAGATCCACGAAGGTCATTAAATTTTTAGATTTGCGGCGATAATCGCCTACGCTTCGATGAAGCGGCCTGAACCGCCCTTCGATGACCCAGGCTTACGAATTTGTCTTCCGGGTGTTCGCTTTTGTTCTTGGCGCCGCGGTCGGCTCTTTTTTGAACGTCTGTATTTATCGGTTGCCTATCGATCTTTCGATTAACCGGCCGCGTCGCTCGTTTTGCCCGGCGTGCAACACACCGATTACCTGGCATGAGAACATTCCGCTCATCAGCTGGTTACTGCTCCGCGGTCGCTGCGCAAATTGCGGTGCCACAATTTCCTTTCGCTATTTTGCAGTGGAACTGATCACCGCGCTTCTCTTCCTCGCGATCTGGCAAGACTTCTCGTGGCAAATGGCAGTCGCTTATTGGATCTTTGTTTCATTCCTGATCGTTGGGACGTTTATTGACTTCGAGCACTTTATCATTCCAGATCGGATAACGATCGGCGGAATCATCGCAGGGGTCGTGACCAGCGTGGCGGTACCGGGTTTGATGGAGACGAATTCGCACCTCGCTGCAGGTGTTCGTTCTGTTCTGGCAGCTGCTGTGGGTTATGTGATCCTTTTGCTCGTTTTGGAAGCTGGCAAAATCGCCTTCGGAAGAAAACGCATCCGCTTCGACGCGCCCACGCCGTTCAAATGGACAAGACGCAAAGAGGACGCCGATTTCGCTGTAGGGAGTGAGCAAAGTCTATGGAGCGACCATTTCGCCCGCGAGAAGGATCGACTCTTGCTCCAATGCGACGAGGCAAAGATCGACAATCACACCTATGGAAACGTGACACTGAATTTTCACTATGACCGGGTCACAGTTGAGGGCGAAGAGTTTCTGCTGGATCACGTAAACGAAATTTCAGGTGTCGCGCGCGAGTTGATGATTCCCCGAGAGGCGATGGGACGTGGCGACTTGAAATTTCTCGCTGCGATCGGCGCATTTCTCGGGTGGCGTGCGGTATTGTTCAGCCTTTTTGCGGGATCACTTCTCGGGTCGATTATTGGTTTGATTACGCTCGTCGTGGGGAGACGTGTTTGGTCGGCAAAGTTGCCGTTCGGACCTTATCTGGCGTTTGGTGCACTAAGCTGGATGTTCTTTGGCGATGTTTTTCTGCACTGGTACGCCGCGTTGCTCAATCCATAAAATCGCCAACCCGTCCTCGTCCGCCGCGGTCAACGACCATATTCTCATTGTTGACGATCCTGAGCGAGCAGTGATTCATGCCAGTAATGGAGTTTCCGTCAGGGCCGTGGACCGGCTTTTACAACTATGGCAACAGCGCGAGAAAACATCGGATGGATCTCGTGCTGACGTTCGTTAATCGGCACATTTCAGGCGATGGACGTGACGACATTGGAATGTTCCTTGTTGCCGGTCGTTTCGATGACACAAGCGGCGAATGTTACTGGACGAAAACTTACATCGGCGCGCACGACGTTTACTATCGTGGTTTTCGCGAGGGCGAAGGAATTTGGGGATTGTGGGAATTGCCGAACGATTCAGGCGGTTTTCACATTTGGCCGCTTGGCGAAGAGGGACGCGAACAGGAGCACGAAACCGCGGAAGAGCCAGCGCCATTGGAAGCAGTTGCGGCGGAGACCTGCGCATGACCGATCGAGGAAGGCTCACTCGCTAAAACCCTAGGTTGTCGGCGCAACATCAATCCCAGATTGATCAGTTCGCATTTCCACCAACGTCGCAGCCCGCGCGAAATTTGTTTGCGAAGCCGGACATCTGGAACGAATCCATCGTAAAGCTCGCTCCAACCGGCGTTCCGTTTGCCATAGTACCCGGTCGCCCATCGACGCTTCGCCAGTGCGACAAGGCGCCGATTGTAAAAACTCATCAGGCTGCGAGCCAAGCTTCCGCCAACACCGCTGAAAGGCAGATTAAGAAACGCACATTCGGGATCGCGATAGGCTGCTCTCACCAAGCCGATGTAATAACTGCTCACATCGAGAAGAAGCGCGGCCGACATCAGATCGGCGTCGCCCATGTAGTAGTATTTGTCTTTGTACAGACTTTCGAACCAGCAACGATACGTGATCGGATATTGCTGGTTGTAATGGCGAAGCCGATCTGTCACATCTTCGCCTGCTAAACTGTGGGCCAGTAAATCGGCGACGTAGTAGGAGGTGTAAGAACAGAAATCGAGACCCGGACTGTAAAGCGGATCGATGAAGCCAGCTGCATCGCCTACCGCGGCCCAGCCAGCGTCGCAGACTTTCTCGCTGTGATATGGCAACATCGACAAGGCGTGCACGTCACCTTCGATCACGTTTGCTTCGCCGAAAATCTCGCGACCAATGGGATTGCTCAGAATGTGCTTGTCCAATCGTTGGCCGAGGCTCGGTCCGTCGGGCAATTGGAAGATGCGGCTGTCGTAAACGATGCCGGCGCTAACGTCGCCTCCCCGCAATGGAATGATCCAGACCCACCAGCCGCGTCCGAACAGATGATTGGTCGCCCATTCACGCGCGGCCCGACAACGATTCGCGTAATGGGGAAAACGTTGGCGCCACTCGTAGCTGTCCCATTCCTTTACACCGCTGAATCGCGCCCAGACAGCATTGATGGGATGCTCCGTGTTCGGTCGGAGATATCCGAGTTTCCGGGCGAACATAGTCGTGCGGCCTGTGGCATCGACGATCCAGCGGGCGCGAACCGAGCGTTCGGTCGGGCTCGGACGGGCAACCCCCTGCAAACCAGGTCGCGCCGGCGTTGCAGAGCTCCGTCCTCCGTTAAAAACAATCGCATTTAGGTTCTGTCCGTTTCCGCCATTCAGTTCAAAGTTCGTAACCTTCGTAGGACGCCATAGCTCACACCCCGCTTGCACCGCGAGCTCGAGCATGTGCGAATCAAGTTTCGCCCGGTCCACTTGAAACCCCGGCAATCGGCTCTGGTAGCGTGTCCCAACTTCGACGCAATCGTCAAAGCGTTGATTTGGGTAGTTGGAAAACCACAGACGCAACCCCTGCTTCGCCAGTTGCTCGTGCCCGAGATAATGGGTCAAGCCCAACATCCGCGTCATGTAACAACTGCTCACCTCGGTTGTCGATTCGCCAACCTTGCGATCGAACTCGGCAGTCTTTTCGGTGATGAGAACGCGCGCTTCGGGTCGTTTGCGTTTGAGCATGAGCGCCGTCGCCGCGCCGGAAAACGCGCCGCCGATAATTACGACGTCGTATTCGAAATTCATCGCTCCAAGAGGATGGACTTTACTGCGTCCAAACGCAATTGCCTTCCTTTGGCATTGAAGGTTGAGCGTTCAGGACTCAGCCTTAGGCAAGATGACCTTCACAAACGCGCTCTTGATTTTTCCCGATGGGATTCGCGATGGCCTCGAAGTCGCCGTGGAAGAGGGGAAAATTCGTGCGATTCGCGAGCAAACACGAGCGCGCGGGAAAAACGTTGTCGATCTTGGTGGAAATTACCTCGCGCCCGGCTTTGTCGATCTTCATGTGCACGGCGCGCTCGGCCGCGACACCATGGAAGCGTCCGAGAAGGCGTTTCGGGCAATCTGCGATTATCACGCCAGCGGAGGGACCACCTCTCTGTTGCTCACAACGGCAAGTGCGCCGCTGGAAAAAATTGTCGATGTTTTAAACGCTGCGCGCGATTCCCAGTTGTCGATTAAACAGATTGCGGGCGTTCATGTGGAAGGCCCCTTCATCTCAAAGGCGAGATGCGGGGCGCAACGCGCGGAATTCATTCAAGATCCGTCACCGGCTGGTGTGCAGCAGTTGCTCGACCACGCGGATGTGATCAAGCGCGTCACGATCGCGCCCGAACTGTCAGGAGCGCTCGAGGCGATCGAAAATTTTCGCACGCACGGGATCGGTGTGAGCGGAGGACATAGCGATGCATGGGACGAGGATGCCCGCGCCGCGTTCGAGCGCGGCATGGGTAGCGTGACGCACACGTTCAATTGCATGTCGAACGCGCGCCGTCGCGGAATTTATCGTGTCGGCGGTTTGCTTGAGTTTGCATTAAGCGAGCCGCAGATCAGTTGCGAATTGATCGCAGACGGACATCACGTTTCAACGACGTTGATGAAAATGTTGTATCGCGCAAAGGGCCGGGGCGGAATTTGTCTCGTGACCGATGCAACTGCCGGGGCCGGACTGCCGGATGGCTCGCGGTTCTCGCTCTTCGGCAATGATTGCATTGCAGAAAGCGGCGTCTGTTTGCTTAGCGACCGCTCTGCGCTTGCGGGCAGCGCCTCACAGATGATCGATCTTGTGCGCACAATGGTGAGGAAGGTCGATGCTCCGCTGCACGAAGCCGTCGCGATGGCGACACAAAATCCTGCACGCGTGATCGACCTCGAAGGAAAGGGCCGATTGACAGTCGGAACTGACGCCGACTTCGTTGTTCTCTCGCCAGATTTGCGAGTGGTGCGAACATTCGTTGGTGGCGAGGAAATTTAATGACAGGCACCTCATAGCGACATCAGGAATTCAGCGATGTCGAGCGCGGCGCGTGGCCGGCTCAGTTTGCTGATATTCGCCACCCATTCACGCCATTGTTTTGCGTCATCGGCGAACGTACGCTGGACTTGCTTGACAACTTCCCTGGGTGAAAGCGCGATCACGCCGGAATTCGTTTCGACGATCAAGCGAGCATTGCCCTCCTCCTGACCGGCTACAACGTGATTGACGATCATAGGACACCGCGCCGCGATTGTTTCCTGCACCGTCGCGCCTCCGGCCTTCCCGATGAGCAAATGGCTCTCGTGCAGCATGCGGGGAAGTTCATCGGTCCAGCCAACGATCTTTACCGGGTGGCCATCTGCCGCCGCTTCGATCGCCGGCCGGAGATCATCGACACGACCGATCGTCACAGTAAGATCGACGCCCAAAGCCGCGAGCAGCCGCACCAACTCCGGTGCGCCGCGCGTAGCTGCATGGATCATGTACAAAACACGGCGCTTGGAATTGCCGGCAGGTAATTGTCGATCTTTGGTGAAATCAGCAAATTTTGGGCTCACAGGAAATCCGAATATTTTGATTTTGGCCGCAGCGACTTCCACTCTCTGCAGAACAGCGGCGCTTTGTTCATTTGGAACGAGGAAGTAGTCGGCGGCACTGCGATACCAGGCCGCGTTAACTGTGATCGAATCGGTGATGACCACCACGCATTTGCACTGTCTGTCTGAACCCAAAATCTCCTGAAGTGCATTTGGATATGCTGGAAAAGAGCAAACGACGACATCCGGGCGAAAACGCTCGAGCAATGGCGCGAAATAATCCTTGAGTCGAGTGAATTTCCGGAACTCTTTATCGTAATCGGTCTTTCGATCGAGCCAGCGATACACGACTCCCCAGGCACGCGGCGCGAAATTCACTAACGCGAGATAGCTCCGGCGCACAAGCTCGTTAACCGGTCCGTAGGCTTCGGCGAACAGATCGCGCAATTCAACTTCGGTCTGATCTGGCGCGATGCGGGCCAGAGCGTCGCGCACTCCACGCGCGGCGCTGTTGTGACCCTCACCGAAACCGGCGGTCAGTATTAGTATTCTCTTTTTTTTCACGGCTCGTTAGGCAGAAACAGATAACGACGGAGGCAGTGAGCGGCGGACATTTACTCGCGAACGCATTCGGAGTTTAATGGATATTTACATCAGGCAAAGTAAACTCTGGAGCGGCGATGAAGTATCTCGGATTCATTTGGCGCGTGGCGCGGCGGTTGGTTTGGGAAACTGCGACCGACACGACCACGGGGTTGGCTGCGCAGATGGCGTATCTGCTTCTTTTTGCGCTGGCGCCGGGACTGCTTTTCCTCTGGCATTTGCTCGGCCTCTTCGGCACTGATCCGGCAAAACTGCATGGGATGTTTGTTCTGCTGAAAAGTTTCATCCCGCCCGATCCGAAAGTACAGGACATCCTCGATACCGCCATGGCGAGCGTGGTGGTGACTGGTTCCAGCGGCATTCTCGCAAACGCGGGCATTGTTCTCGGGATTTATTTCGGAACCGTTTTTATTGCGACGATCTCCCGCGCTCTAAGTCAAACGCATGGAGTGCAAGAAGATCGGCACTGGTGGTCGAAATACGTCATCTCGTTTTTCATGCTCTTCTGGTTCGGAATCACCACTCTCTTTTGTTTTAATGCGATTGTCTTTGGCCAAAGGCTGGCTGGCATCGCGGAAGTGCATTTTCAGCTTCCCTTTCCGCTTCAAGCCTGGGTTGCAGGGCTGAGTCTCGTATTTACAGCGCTGGCGCTGATAGTTCTCGCTCTGGCCCTCTATCTTCTGACGCCGGAAAATTATCTTACCGTCAGGCAGGCGTTGCCGGGCGCGATTTTCTTTTCCATTGGCTGGATTATCGCGACCAAACTCTTTCAGTTTTATGTGGCCAGATACGACCGGTACAATCCGACGTATCTCGCGTTGGCATCCATTATCGTGCTACTGACTTGGATGTATCTGACGTGTTTACTGCTGCTCCTTGGCGGAAAACTGAACGCGATTCTTCGTCGGGAACGCGAACGGATGCGCGAAGCTGCGCGTACTACGCCGGTGCCTGCTGCGCGCGCAGCTTGAAAGCGTTCGGAGTTCAACCCGACAGTGTTAGAGGTTGATCGAGCCGCGCGCTCTGTTACGATCCGATGCGGTGCGCTTTCGCCTTTGGCTCGCAACTGCACTCGCGTTAGGCGCGATCGCCGGTACTCTTCTCCGCGCGCAGGTCGGTGAAGAAGGAAGAAGTCAGCGCGATGAATCTTCCGAGCAACAGGAGGCGCGCGGCGTCTCTTCACCGAAGCCAGCAAAATCGCCCAGCCCAGTCGCGAAAGCCAAACCCGCGGCGAAAAAATCGAAGAAGAAGCGTGCTGCTTCTTCTACACCAGAAGAATCACCTCCGATTCGCAAAGCGAATCGGGCAGTAGGGGAGTCGAAAGAATCGCCCAGCCCGGTTGCAAAAGCGAAAGCGGTCACAGAAAAATCAAAGCCCGCCACGGAGGCATCGCCAGTGGCAGAGGAATCTCAATCTCCGCGTGAAGCGAAGCTGGCAAAAAAATCTGGCGAAGAAGAGGAAGCAACTCCGAAGCCAAGGCCGAGCGAGACTCCTCAGGTACCTGTCGTTTCGCAGAAAAGGAAAAAATCTCCGAGCCCAACGCCAAAATTGAAAACTGCAAAGAAAAAATCACACAAGAAAGAAGCGTCGCCTGAACCAACAAAAGCTGCGAAAGCCAAAACGCGTGGAGAAGAGGCGCCAAGGCCCGAAAAAACTCCGAGACCAGTTTCAGCCGAAACTTCCGTGGCATCGGAGAGTCCAGCCCCGCCGGCCCCTCGCGCTGTAGCTGTGCCAACGCCAGCACCATGCCCGACGCCAAAAATTCCGCGCGCCAGCGCGGCGGAGGAACGCGCGCAGGTTGTGATCGAGAAATCTGGTGTCGAAGAAGAACAAGGTTTCGAGCCAACGCCATCGCCACCGCCGCGCAGATTCCTTTTTTGGCCGTGGAGTCGTCCAGCCAGCTACCGTTATCTTAGCAGATCGGTGATCGAAGCGATCCGGCGCGCGCCGGTAAAACGACGACGTTGGCAGTTCATTGTCGTGCACAACAGTGGGACCCGGCAAGGCAATGCGCGTGTGTTCGATTATTACCATCGCCACGTCCGCCGAATGCAGAATGGGCTTGCTTATCATTTCGTGATCGGCAACGGAACGTCGACCGGGAATGGCCAGGTAGAAGTTGGGGACCGCTGGCGCCGGCAGATCAACGGCGGCCACGTGCACAGTGATTATTTGAATAACATTTCGCTTGGCATTTGTTTGGTGGGCGATTTCAATCGAGACCAACCGACTCGTGCACAACTCGAATCGTGCGAGGAGCTCATTCGCTATTTACGCGAGCGCTGTGGCAAGACCGACAGGGGTCAGATACCGGTGCGGCCGCATCGTGAAATGAATCCGCCGCGCTGGCCCACTGATTGCCCAGGAGACGTCTTTCCATACTCGTGGTTCCGCAGATTTCAGTAGCCGCAGTTCACGTCTCTAACAGCTGTGGCGAACTTCACTTGCGCGTCGCGACGATTAAATTTGCTTCCTTGTAATTCCAACGGTAGCCGAATCCGAACTCCAGCGGCGGCGGATTGCTTTGCGCGAAGAGCTGTTGGAGCCCTGGCTGAAAATGTTGTTTAAACAGCTCGATCGGGCCCAGGTAGATCCCGAAGAGTCGCAGGTTCCACTTATTTGAGTCGAAATACGCCAGCGGAATTCCCGAGTCGTCCTGGACAATTCTGTTGCTGTGATCAAGGATGAAATTGCGGATCGTAGCGAAACCGTTCTCGAACATTAGATACGAGGAAGACTTGAGAAAACTTGAGCCGGTACCTAGGTGCTGGCAAAATTTCAGGAAACCAGGGTTGGATTTAATTCCACCGTCAGAAATATCGGTGGTGAAATAATACATTGTCTGTGAATCGCCCGATTGATTGTCGGTATAGCGGATTCGCACTCCGGGGATGCTGCCACGCGCCCCTTCCTGAAACGCTCCGCTGCCATTGAGCGAGCCGAACGTCACATTCGTGAGCGATTTATCGGCACGAGCGATGAAAGCGTAGAGAATCGGTAGCACGCCAGTGAGGTTCTGCTGTTGCAGATCGATTTTCATGTCTTTGGTAATGAAGTAAGTCGTTTCGAGCGATGATTTCATCGCGTTCTCCAGATTTCCGAGCGCGCCGGAGAGATTCGTGATGCGAAACGGATCAGGCGGCGGTCCCATTCCTTCCTTCCCACAAAGCACGTACACCGAGGCGCGTGGGAAAAATTGATCGACATAAAGAAAATCGGGTCCGCTGAACATGTAGAATATGACCGGAATTGCCTGGAGCGTTTCGGGTAGATAGGTCTCCTCCCACGCGTGCAGTTTTTGGAGTTGGCGTAAGTTAAGTTTTGAGAATTCCTTCTCAAAAAATGCGGCGTGTTCCTCCCATGCCGGATCACGCGTAAGCGGTGCAAGCGGGGAATTTGCTGGCACAGGCATTCCAGCGAGGAAGTGCGCTATATCATTTGGGCCAGCGGCGGGTAGTGCGCGTGCAACCTCGGGAGCCTTCTCCGCGTACACGCTGAGCGCGCTTACGAGGCTAATGATCACGGATAATGGCACACGGGTCTTCCACGACAGGTTTCTCCGCCTTTCCCTTCTCGAGGGAAAGGAGAAGCTGAGGGTTCTGCTTTCGTAGTCGCGCGTGCGCTGGAAACCCCTCACCTCAATTGTTTCGTCTTTACGAAAGCCGAGAGGCGAACCAACACCAAACACATGCCAAAACCGCGCCACCTTGTTTCCGAACAATTTCCTTTTCATGCGGTTCGGCGAAGGCGTTTTCCTGCGCAGAAGTAGAGAAGCAACCCGCAAAGCGCCGTGCCCAAACCAGCAAGTGACTCCGCGGTATGCGAGCGCAAAAGATAAAACATCATCCAAACTGTGATCACCGAGAAGAGAGCAGGAGGGAGCGGATAGAGACACACTCGATACGGGCGTGTAATGTTCGGATGAGTGAAGCGGAGCACGATCACCCCGAGCACGGCCAGCAGCGAGCAGATTAACAGACTGAATTGAGTGTAGCGGACAACGTCTTCGAAACTTCGGGTGAACAAAAGTAAATTCACGATGAGTAATTGCAGCAGGATGGCGTTAGTGGGGATACCGTGTTTGTTTTTGCGTCCAAGTAAGCGCAGCAGCCAATGATCTTCGCCCATGGACATCGTGACCCGCGGCCCGATCCAAGTCATTGAGCTGATCGAGGAAATCAGTCCCAGGCAAATGACTGCACCGGCCGCGCGACCGCCAGCCGAGCCAAAAATGTGGTTGCCCGCAATCAACGCTACTTCGATTTGACCTTTCAATTCGCCGATGGGCGTAGTTGCGAGGAAGGCGGCATTGAGCAGCACGTAAACCAAGATCACGATGCTGGTACCGGTGAACATTGAGCGGGGCACAGTTTTTGCCGGTCGCTTGATTTCACTCGTGATATAAGCCGCCGCGTTCCAGCCAGAGTAGGAATACATGACATAGACCAGCGCGATCGCGAAAGACCCGCTAAAGATCGACGTCGTATCGCCGGCCGCGGGCAAAAAGCTGATCGCCTGCTTCGATGGAACAGAGAACCCTGCGGCAATTAGTGCGCCGATTAAAAGCAATTTCACGAGCGTGGAAATATTTTGGAATGCGCTGCCAACCTGCAGATTCACGAGATGAAAAGCTGCTACCACCCAAACCACTACAAACGACATAACCATCGGAGACCCTTCGCCGAAGACTCCGGTGAAATATTTCCCGAATGCCATGGCTGCGAGCGCGATGGGCGCGGCGAAACCGACTGTCGCGGAAACAAATCCAGCCATGAATCCGAGGGCGGGATGATAAATCCGCGATAGAAAATGATATTCGCCGCCAGAACGCGGCAGCGCGGCGCTTAGTTCTCCGTAACAGAGCGCGCCGCAAAGCGCCGCGATTCCGCCGACGACCCATAGCATGAGCAGCGCGAAACCGGACTGGATTTCCGCTACCTGGAAACCGAGGCTCGTGAAGATACCGGTGCCGATGATATTGGCGATAACGATGGAAGAAGCGGTGATGAAGCCAATCGTGCGCCGCGGGCGCGGCGATTTTATCGAAGGACGCTCAGCGATGACGCTCATTGTTGGAACGACAATCCCGAAATTATTGGAACTGGCGAATTGTTTTGGAATGGTATTCAAATTCATGATTAGGACTGCGCGCCAGCGGGAGACTCGTGTATTGGCTTAAAATGAGCGCAGAGTCATATCCTCTGGTTTCCTGAGTTGTCACAAGCCGTTCCCGGCATCACGTTGAAAGCCGCATGAACCCACATCCGAAACTCTCTATCGAAGCCGCTACCCAACTTGCGGTCTTTCTTGCAAATCGTCCCGGGGCACTCGCGCGCGTGTGTGAAGCGCTTGCCAAGGCCGGAATCAATATCAATGCGCTCGCCACGTCCGATACCGTCGATCATACGGTGGTGCGCATGGTCGTGAGCGATCCGACCAAAGCGCTGATGCTTTTGGGCGAAGCCGGCGTGCTCGCACTCGAGACCGAAGTGCTGATGATCGAAACAGCGAGTCAACCCGGCGTTCTAGCCAAAATCGCCGAGCGTCTCGCGGAAGCCGACATCAATATCGAATACGTTTATCTCGCCGGCGGCCGGGCCGCTGAAAAAGGTCTCATCGTCCTGCGGCCATCCGATATCGAAAAAGCGCAAAGCGCGCTGCGTGATTTCTAGTCGGCGCAAGCGTAGGTGCGAGTGGCGCTTATATCCCTTGCATGATGGCGATTTAGTATCGCGCGCGCCGATGAGCGCATGTTGACCCCATCAGGGACGAATTTCTATTGTCGTGCCGTCCGGCGTCACGCGCGAGAGTTCCTCGATCTCTTCGTCGGTCAGCGCGATGCAACCGACAGTCCAATTCTTCCAACGATGAAAAGCGCCCAATCCAACCCAGTCTGTTTCGATAGGTTTTGATCCGCTTGCCGTCGCGAAAGATCGACAATCGCTTTGCTGATTTTTCGATGATGATCCGATCGATTGTTGTTCCGGATGGTAGCCGGTGCCAATTGTGATGTGCGTAGAAGTAAAGAGCCAAGGCGCAGACGGCGACGCATAGCACAATGATTTTGCCAACCACGCTGATGATTTTGATGAGTCCGCCGGAAACGCAACACCAGCGCACAGGACGCGTGCGTACACAGTTCGTGATTGCCAATGCGCCCTGCATTCTGTTTAGATGCGCGGCGCATTTATGACTCCGGTAAAAGCTTGGCTCGGTTACCCGTATCCGCTTGGTGCGACGTGGATGGGAAACGGCGTTAACTTTGCTCTCTTTTCGGAAAGAGCGGCTTCGGTTGAGCTTTGCTTGTTCGACAATATTGACGCGACCGAAGAAAACATTCGCATCCCGATCAACGAATGCACCGACCAGGTCTGGCATGTCTTTTTACCGGATGTACGACCGGGACAATTGTACGGCTTTCGTGTTTCCGGGCCATACGACCCGGAGCGCGGCTTGCGGTTCAATAGTTCGAAACTTTTGCTTGATCCATATGCGAAAGCTATCGCAGGGGAAGTAAGTTGGGCGGATGAAATGTTTGGTTACGTCGTCGGAAATAAAGACCAAGATCTTACTCAAGATTTCCGCGATGATGCCTGGGGCGTTCCTAAGTCGGTGGTAATTAACAACGCGTTCGACTGGAGCGACGATAAGAGACCAGATATCCCATTGCACAGCTCTGTGATTTATGAGGTGCACGTGAAGGGATTCAGCAAACTTTGGCGCGAATTGCCTGAGGAATTGCGCGGCACCTATGCGGGTCTCGGCAGCGCCGCGGCCATCGATTATTTCAAAAAGCTTGGCGTAACAGCGGTGGAGTTATTGCCTGTGCACGCGCACGTCGATGATAAAGTTTTGGTTGATCGCGGTCTAAGCAATTACTGGGGATACAACACGATCGGGTTCTTCGCGCCGCACGCGGAATACTCCAGCAGCGGGCAATTGGGCGAACAAGTATTCGAGTTTAAAACGATGGTGCGCAATCTGCACGCGGCTGGGATCGAAGTGATTCTCGATGTCGTTTACAACCACACTGCTGAGGGAAATCATCTCGGCCCAACGCTTTGTTTTCGCGGGATCGACAACCTCGCTTATTACCGGTTACAGCCGGACAGTCCGCGGTTCTATCTGGATTTCACCGGGACGGGTAACACGTTTAACCTGCTGCATCCGCGCGCGCTCCAATTGGTGACGGATAGCTTGCGCTATTGGGCCCTCGAAATGCACGTGGACGGGTTTCGGTTTGATCTGGCTTCGAGCATGGTTCGCGATCACGAGGGCGTGAATAGGTCGCACGCCTTCTTTAAAACCATACAGCAAGACCCGGTTGTCTCGCAGGCTAAGTTAATCGCGGAGCCATGGGACGTGGGCGAAGGGGGCTACCAAGTTGGAAATTTTCCGGTGCTCTGGTCGGAATGGAACGGCAAGTATCGCGACACAGTTCGCAGTTTCTGGAAGGGCGACGAAGGCCGTACTGGGGAAATTGGGTACCGGCTTACGGGCAGCCCCGATCTTTACCAACAAAGTGGCCGTCGCCCTTATGCGAGCATCAATTTCGTGACAGCCCACGATGGGTTCACGCTAAGCGACCTGGTCTGCTACAACGAAAAACACAATGAGGCCAATGGCGACGAAAACCGCGATGGCGATAATAACAATCAGTCTTGGAATTGCGGAGTGGAAGGCCCAACCGATGACTCGCAAATCAATGCTTTGCGCGATCGCCAGCGGCGAAATTTCCTCACAACGCTTTTTCTTTCGCAAGGCGTGCCGATGCTGACAGGCGGCGACGAGTGGGGTCGTACGCAAAATGGCAATAATAATGCATATTGTCAGGACAATGAGATCAGTTGGTTCAACTGGGATCGCGACGAAAAACAGAATCAGTTCCTGGAGTTCGCGCGAAGATTGATTCAGCTGCGGAAAGAACATCCGGTGTTTCGCCGGCCGAAATTTTTTCAGGGACGCCGGATTCGCGCTTCCGAAATCAGGGACGTGATGTGGTTTAATCCCGGGGGTAACCAGATGGATGAGGAAGAATGGACTTCGCCTTTCGTTCGTTGCCTTGGCATACTGCTAAGTGGCGACGCGACCGACGTGGTCAACTTCGAAGGTGAACCGGTTCGCGATGACACCTTCCTGTTGCTGATCAATGCGCACTACGAGCCGATCCCATTTGTGCTCCCAGGTCAGCAACAGATCCAGTGGCAACTCATTCTCGACACTATGGGCTCCCACGGTTTTCTGACGGAGCCGAAAAGATTTGCCTCAGGCGACGATGTCGATCTTGGCGGCCGCGCCGTTTGTTTGCTGCAACTTGTGAGCGGCGCGCAGGCTCAAGCTCGCGAGGAATCTTGGAAGAAACGTCATGTCGAGTTCCCGCCGATCAGCGCGGAAGAAGAAAGGGCTCGTGGCAGATAGATGGCGCACGGCCTCATTTAGAATTTTGAGTAAGCGCGATGTTGCAACGATAAACGAATTCTATTATAGGAATATCAGGCGCGCCGTGTGATGCGGGGCAGTTTGGTCAGTGATTCGCCATGGTACCAAGTTCTCTCATAATCGTCACTGATCGAGGCGGTTTGAAAGCATATCGAGTGAATGAGACGCCCACGCGCGGGCCGAGCCTGCAACTGGTGCAGGCTTTTAACATTACCGACGCGCATGGTAGACTAGTGGACAAGGTTAGCGATCTGGCCGGACGATTCCCTGTGAGTGCTGGCGCCGGCGCTCACCACGGAGGAGCTTCCATTGCCGAGCGGACTCAACTCGAAACGGAAAACGACCGGCGTATCCAAAGGGAACTGGCCGATCAAATCGTTAAAACCGTTTCGCAAAATGGAAAGGAAGGCTGGTCGTTTGCTGCACCTGCGGAAATTCACTCTGCAATTGTTGATCTTTTGCCTCCAGCTGTGCGCAACCGGATTGTCGAGCATGTAAAATCAGATCTCGTCAAGACGGAACCGGCGAAATTGCCGGCGCATTTTCGCTCATTGCGGGAAATATAGCGACCCAATGCCGGAAACTCGATTTTAGCATAATTTTTTGTTCCCTCGACCGCAGCCGCGGCTTAGAATTTAGAAGCATGCAATTGCCAGTTAAGATTTCCTATCGGGGTCTGGAGAAGTCAGACCAGATCGACAATCTCGTTTTAAATTATGCGGCGCGTCTGGAAAAATTTTGCGACCACATTAACCGCTGTGATGTGGCCATTGAGCAAACAAATCATACACACCAAAAAGGAAACCCATATCGGTGTCGGATCGATGTGACCGTGGCTCGCGGTCACGAACTTGTTGCCGACGAAAGACAGAAGGACAACGGTACGCACCAACCGCTCAAGAAAGTGATCCACGACGCTTTCAAAACAATGGAGCGCGAGTTGTGTCGAGTGGTTGAAAAGCAACGGCGCGAAGTGAAGACACACGCCCGCTCACGCTCGCCAAAATAGTTGCGCCGTAAACAGCGGTAATCACTGCGAATCCGTCTGCGGATCGCTGTGTTTCTTGCGACCGGGAAAAGGCGCCATTACAATCTGGTTATGTGTGGGATTGTTGGGTACGTCGGCCGCGCTAAAGCGGCGCCTATTTTACTCGACGGGCTTCGCCGACTTGAGTATCGCGGCTACGACTCGGCTGGGTTGTCCGTAGTTAATGGGCGTCACGAACTTGAGACGCGCAAATGTGCGGGCCGAATCGCGGCCCTCGCGAAATTGATGGCGAAGAAACCAGTTTCGGGTTCGTTTGGCGTCAGTCACACTCGCTGGGCCACGCACGGCAAAGTCACGAACGAAAACGCGCACCCGCACTTCGACGCCAGCGGTAAACTGGCGCTCGTTCATAATGGTGTGATCGAAAATTATCAGGCGCTTAAAGAGGAGTTGATCTGCGGCGGCGACACCAATTTTCGCTCTGAGACGGATACCGAAGTATTGGCGCACGTGATCGGCAAGCTCTACGACGAATCGTGTGCGACAACGGTGGATACGCCACAAAAAAAATCGCGCCTCTTTGAGGCGGTTCGCGGGGCGCTTAAACGGGTGATCGGCACGTACGGTATCGCCGTGATCCATTCGGATGTGCCCGATTTCATGATTGGCGCACGCCGGGGCAGCCCGCTGGTTCTCGGCGTGGGAAAAGGCGAAAACTTTCTAGCCAGCGACGTGAGCGCAATTGTCGCGTACACGCGCGATGCTATTTACCTCAACGACTTCGACGTCGTGGCAGTCGATCAAGAAAAATTCGAGATCAGCTCACTTGCTGGAGAAACGGGCGATCATCGAATCAGCAAGGTCGAATTCACTGCCGAAGACATAAAAAAGGGCGATTATCCGCATTACATGCTCAAGGAAATCTTTGAGCAGCCGAGCACAGTGCGCGACGCGATGCGCGGGCGACTCAGCACAGAGGAATGCACGGCCAGACTGGGTGGATTGAACATGACGCCAGCACAATTACGCGATGTGGGCCGCATCATTCTCACCGGATGCGGGACAGCTCTCCATGCCGGCAGGGTGGGGGAATATTTGCTTGAGGGACTGGCAAATATTCCCGCTGAAGTCGAATACGCGAGCGAGTTTCGTCATCGTAACACGCCGATGACCCGGGAGACGCTGGTCTTCGCTATCAGCCAGAGCGGAGAGACTGCGGACACGCTTGGCGCACTTCGCGAAAGCCGGCGCAAAGGTTTCCGCACTCTTGGGATCTGCAACAACGTCGCTAGCACAATTGCGCGCGAGAGCGATGGAGGTGTTTATATGCATGCGGGGCCGGAGATCGGCGTCGCGGCCACAAAATCTTTTACGTCGCAAGTTGTCATCCTTACGCTCATAAGCCTGCTCTTCGGCCGCATGCGAACTCTTTCCACGGCTGAGGGAAGCCGGATCATCGAGGCACTGGAAGCATTGCCTGACCAGGTTGAGACAGTCCTGAAATTGAGCGATCAGATCAAAGATATCGCCAAAAAATATGCCGATGTGACTGGGATGCTTTTCTTCGGTCGCCAGTTCGACTTTCCAATCGCGCTGGAAGGCGCTCTGAAGATGAAAGAGATCACGTATTTGTTCGCCGAGGGCCACCCCAGCGCCGAGCTCAAGCATGGCGTCATCGCGTTGATACGTCCTGATCTACCATCGGTTTTTATCGCGCCTGACGATGGTGTTTTTTCAAAAAACCTGAATAACATCGAGCAGGTCAAAGCCCGCAAGGGGCCGGTGATCGCGCTTACAAGCGGAAATGGCGCCAGCCAACTCAAAACTCTTGCCAACGAAATTATCATACTCCCGGACGCGCCCGATTGCGTGATGCCGGTGCTGACCGTCATTCCGCTGCAACTGCTCGCTTATCATCTTGCCGTCGAACTCGGCCGCGATGTGGACAAACCTCGCAATCTAGCTAAGAGCGTGACCGTGGAATAAT
Source organism: Verrucomicrobiota bacterium (assembly GCA_046734045.1). Classification (GTDB taxonomy): domain Bacteria; phylum Verrucomicrobiota; class Verrucomicrobiia; order Chthoniobacterales; family UBA10450; genus Udaeobacter. The sequence continues at coordinate 19,020 of JBKPQL010000088.1, read as the reverse complement.
CTTCACGCAGCTGTGCGGGTGGCGGGTAGCAATTACAGATTTGCAGTAAATTGCCGCCTCAGGCATCTTTTGCATTCGTGCAACTAAGCGAAGAGCACATTCTCCGAATTCTGCAAGACGTCGGTCTGGTCACAAGACGCCAGATTGAAAGCGCACAGGCGCGCTTGAACGGCGCAGCCAGTGTGGTTGAGGTGTTGATTCGGGATGGGATCGTTTCCGACGCAGATGTCTCGCGTACGCTGGCAGCCGAAGCGCACATGGATTGGATCGACATCTCCTCGATGGTGATCCCGCCGCAGATCATCAAACAAATCCGCGCGGAGGAGGCGCGCCGCTTCAAAGTGATTCCGGTGGGTTTTAGTGAAACTGGATTGGTGGTTGCTGTGGGCGACCCGCTTGATATCGACACCATCGACAGCCTGAGTTTTCTCCTTCAACGCGAACTGGAAGTGGTTTGCACGAGCCCACAGAAAATTCGTGAAGCGCTGATCAAATATTACGGCACGGCAGATGAAGCTGCCGACGTGCTCCGAGACAAAATCGGAGAAGATGTCGATCTTGGCTTGGAAATTGGGGACGGCGCCGCGCCGATTGAAGGGGATAAAGCGGATGCGCCGATCATTCGGCTGGTTTCAATGTTGTTGATCGAGGCTCATCGACTTGGTGCGAGCGATATTCATCTCGAGCCCATGGACAAGAAACTCCGCGTCCGTTTTCGGATCGACGGCGTGTTGCAAGAAATGCAGGCTCCACCGAAGCGTCTTCAGTCAGCCATTATCAGCCGGCTAAAAATCATGACCGGCTCAATGAGCATTGCGGAGAAGCGGCTGCCGCAAGACGCCCGCATCCAGGTAAAGATTAAAAAGAAACCGCTCGATCTTCGGGTGTCGACCATTCCGACCAATCACGGTGAGAGCATGGTGATGCGCTTGCTGGACAAGTCGAACCTGTTGCTTGGGCTACCGGAGCTTGGATTTTTCAGCGACGATGAGGAAATATTTGAACGTCTGATCAAGCTGCCGGACGGCATTTTGCTGGTCACCGGTCCTACGGGCTCCGGCAAGACGACTACGCTGTACGCTTGTCTCCATTACGTAAATAAACCCGACCGCGAGATTATAACCGTGGAGGAACCGGTCGAATACCAAATGATCGGGATCAACCAAGTCCAGGTGAACCCCGAGATTGGTATGACGTTTCCAGCAGCCCTGCGCTCGATCCTGCGCCAGGCGCCGAACATCATCATGGTCGGTGAGATTCGGGACCTTGAAACTGCGAGCATCGCTATGAATGCCAGCCTGACTGGCCATCTTGTTTTCAGCACGCTGCATACAAATGACGCGCCCTCAGCCGTGGCGCGCTTAATCGACATCGGCGTGCAGCCGTTTCTGGTCGCTTCCTCTGTGCGTGCGGTCGTGGCACAGAGGCTGGTACGTCGCCTGTGCAGCCATTGCAAAGAACCAGGCGAACTAACCGAAACGGAACTGCGCGGGCTCAGAATCGACGCCAGCCAACTTCACAGCGCGCAGGTGATGAAACCGGTCGGATGCGATCACTGCCGCCAAATCGGCTACAAGGGCCGGATGGGAATATTCGAAATTTTTGTGATCGACGATGAAGTGCGTTACATGATCAGCCGACGGAGCCCCACTTTGATGCTACGGCAACGCGCCCGCGAACTCGGTATGCGAACCCTTCGAGAAGACGGCGTGCGCAAAGTGCTGGCTGGGGTCACCTCCGCCGACGAAGTCATCTCAATCACTGTGGGAGACGTGAGCTGATTCATTTAGCGATTTAACGGCAACGATTTAACCATTCATGATTCCATGAACGACAAGCAAGTAGCCGAACTCTTTGTCGAACAGCGCGTGCTCGAGGCGTCGCAGGTGGAAGATGTACTCACCGAAGTCGAACTCAACGGTAAGAGTGTTGCACAAGCGATAATAGATGGCGGCTACATTGATGAGCGAGGGTTTTATCAAACGATGGCCGAGGCCCTCGGCACTGATTACATCGATCTTACTAATTACGAAATTGCTCCGGAAGTTTTGCGTTTCGTGCCGGCTGGCATGGCCCGATTGCATGGCGCGCTTCCGATCGATATAGTCAGCAACACGCTGCGCGTGGCGCTCGTTGATCCGCTCGATCCCCGGGCCGTGGAGGACCTGCGCTTTGCGCTGGGCAAAGACATTCAGATTGTCGTTTCGCCAGCCGAGCAGATCGAAGAGCTCATCAAACAATATTATGGGAGCGAGACGTCCACGATGGATGAGGTCCTCAAGCAGCTCGGTGAGGTCGGCGAGCTTTTGCAGGTGCGTGGAGACGAGGAGGCAGCAGTTCAAGCCGAGGCGAATGCAACGCCCATCATTCGCTTCGTCGATCTGATCCTTTACCAGGCGATCTTGGATCGGGCGAGCGACATTCACTTCGAGCCATTCGAAAACGAATTCAAAATCCGCTATCGAGTAGATGGCGCCCTTTACGAAATGGCGCCGCCGCCCCGCCATTTGGCCCTACCGGTTATCTCACGGGTGAAAGTGATGGCCAATATGAACATCGCGGAGCGTCGGTTGCCCCAAGATGGCCGCATTCAAAAGCATATCGCCGGGCGCAACATTGATCTTCGAGTTTCGACGCTCCCCACGCAATTTGGCGAGAGTCTCGTGTTGCGCGTGCTCGATCGCACGACTGTGGTGAAAGCCGGGGAGATCGGCGGCGTGCTGGAACTAGTGCTGAACCGTCTTGCCGAATTCCAGGAGAAGGCCGCCAAGATTAAGAATAAGGTCGCTGCCGCGATGGTTTACCCGGTCATCGTGATCACAATGGCCTTCACGATCATGGGATTCCTCCTCGTGTTCATCGTACCGAAGTTCGAAGCTGTTTTTCACGATTTGCTAGGTGATAAACCGCTTCCCGCCATCACAATGTTCGTCATCAACATGAGCCGGCTCGTCCAGGCGCACTGGCTGGTGCTGATTGGCGTAATCGTGGCGATCGTGTTCGGGTACAGGTTTGCTAATCGGACCAAGCCTGGAAAATCTGTTGTCGACCGCGTCAAACTGCATCTGCCACTTTTCGGCGACTTGAACCGCAAAAACGCGATCTCCCGTTTTTCGCGCACACTCGGGACGCTGGTCACCAGCGGTGTGCCGATTTTGCAGGCGCTCAATATCACTCGTGAAACGGCCGGCAACATGGTGATCGCGCGTGCAATCTCGCAAGTTCATGACAGCGTCAAGGAAGGCGAGTCCATCGTACAACCACTAGAAGCCAGCCGCGTATTCCCGCCGATGGTCATCAGCATGGTCGATGTTGGGGAAGAAACCGGTAAACTACCCGAGATGCTTTTGAAGATTGCTGATGTTTACGATGATGAAGTCGATAACGCCGTGGCGGGCATCACTGCAGCGCTCGAGCCGATTATGATTGTTTGCCTTGCGCTCATCGTTGGCACCATTGTTATTGCCCTTTTTATGCCGCTGATCGCCATCATCCAGGGCTTACAACAGCAAACGTAGCTGGCTTCGCTGAAATGATGAAATCCGAATGACAAACTCCGGTCAGCACGACCTTTTTGATATTCGTCATTCGGTCATTCCTTCGAAATTTGGCATTCGTCACTCGTCATTTGGTTCCGGAGGAGGTTTCACCCTCATCGAACTTCTAGTCGTCATCGCGATCATCATCATCTTGGCTGGTCTGATTTTGACCACGGCTGGTTACGTGCAGAGGAAAGGCAAACGCGCCCGCGCCGAAACCGAAATCGCTGCCATGTCGGCGGCCATCGAAAGTTACAAAGCGGACAACGGAATCTATCCAAAGGGCCCTACAACTGCGACCACGGTTGGTAGCGTCACTATTCCCGCGAGTGTCACGGACAGCCTCGATGCAAGGACAAGTGGAAATCCGACTAGCGCGACTAATCCTACTTATGGCGAAACCAGCCTGTACCTGTACACGCAGCTTAGTGGCGACAACACTGGAAACCGGAGCCCGACCGGTAAAAGCTATTTTGCATTCAAATCGAACCAGCTTAGCCCGAGCGATCAGACGCAGAACGTTCAGTACATTCGAGACCCGTTTGGAAATAGCTACGGCTATTCGACTGCTAATCAGGCAGACCCTACAACGCCTAAAGGGTACAATCCCACGTTTGACCTCTGGAGTACGAACGGTCTAACGACAAGCCCCCCCATCGCGGCAGACCAAAATCAGTGGATCAAAAACTGGTAGGCGGCGACCGCCGGGCGCGCCGTTCAACCCTCGCTCGTATGCACCACAATCTCCACTCGCCGGTTCGGACTTTGCTCTTCAATTGAGCCGTTCGCTGAGGTGCGGAATTTCGTTGCGCCGTAACCGCGCGTTTCAATTTGGGCCGGATTAATACGCATTATCTCTACCAAATAGCGCTTCACGCTGTCAGCGCGCCGCTGGCTCAGATCGAGATTGTATTCGAATGTGCCGAATGAATCCGTGTAACCCTCCACTGTAAATGTCGCTTTCGGATTGCGCTGGATGAGCGTGCCAAGCTTTTGCAGTTGATTGATGGCGCTCGATTGCAATACGTCGCTGTCATACTGGAACAGTTGATCGTCCGGCATTCGCAATTTTGTTCCTGACCCGAGCGGACCTTTTTGTGCGAGTAACTGGTCGAGATCGCTGAACCCGGGCGCGCGCCCCTTGGTCGGCCCGGCGCTATCGCCAGGTATTTTGCTGGTGAATGTATTTGGCCGTTTGATCGTGGTGCTCGTTGCAAGCTCGGTCCCGCTTAAGGCTGGTTGTGGCCGGCCAGAGGTCGCAGCTTCATTGAGCAAGCTTTGCTCGTGCGTCGCGTTGGGATTTGTAGTCAGAGTTTGCGCCGTGTTTCGCTCGATCTCAGTTAACACGGAATTGACGTCCGGTTGCTCCACTTTTGGACGCTCCGGCAGAACGTCCTGAGTATCGTCGGGCAATGCCGCGCTCGCCTGGACATCTTGCAGCAATTTATCGAACGATTTCTTTTCGTCTGGCAACTGCGTGTCCGTTTTGTCGGGCTCTGGTTTGGCCGCTGGATTCGTCTGGTCCATGCTGTTTTTGTCGAGCTGCGCGCCGATGTCGAAATTTCTGACCCTGAACGTTGGGGGCTGCGCCACAGGAGCAAGCGCAGCTTCCACAGGTTGGAAACGCGTCCGATAAAAATAAGCGCAGAGCCCGAGATGTATCGCCAGCGAAACAATCAGTCCGAACCACAGCCAGCTGCGTTCCTGACTACCAGTGAGCAGGCCTTCAGTCTCGAAGCTGTCGAAGTCCTCGAACTCGGAAACTCTCATAGCGCTTTTAACATATCACATTTGAAAGTGTGAGCCACAGGACGGCGACGTTCCGCTGCCGCGCGTACGCTCAATAAATGCACGCGCCGCGTTTCGAATTTCATCCGCCACGCGCGCTTGCGGTGACACAAACTTTGGTGTGAACCACGGGAATAATCCGATCAAGTCGTGCGTGACCAGGATTTGTCCATCGCAATGTTCACCCGAACCGATGCCAATCGTGGGAATATCGACCGCGCGCGTGATTTGCCTTGCGGTATCCGCGACGACAATCTCCAGCACGACCGAGAACGCGCCGGCCTTTTCGACCGCGTGCGCATCGTTCAACAATGCTTCCGTTTCGGACTGAGTGCGGCCTTTGACTTTATAGCCACCCTCCTCGCGCACGTGCTGCGGCAACATTCCGATGTGTGCCATAAACGGAATTCCGGCGTGTGTGATCGCTTCGATTTGCGCGACCTGGCTCGCGCCGCCTTCGAGCTTCACCGCTTGCGCGCCGACAGCGACAAATCTTTTCGCCGTCTCGACGGCTTGTTCAGCCGTATCATAGGTACGAACGGGCATGTCCGCGACGAGCAACGCCTGTTTTACACCACGCGCCACCGCGCGCGTGTGGTGCAACATCTCTTCCAGCGTCACACGCGTCGTGTCCTGATAACCAAGCACCACCATGCCTAACGAGTCTCCTACGAGAATGATGTCAATTCCACTTTCGTCGAGCAATCGAGCCGTCGGATAATCATATGCCGTGAGCGCGGTGATTTTCTCGCCGCGCCGTTTCATTTCACGAAATTTTTCGACCAGCTCCAACATTACCACTTGTCCATTATGCGAATTACTCTACCCGATCCATCAATCTGTGCGAGCAGCTGACTCACGGTTCTTCTTTGGCCGGGTAAGACCAAATCGGGCCGGATATCCGCCAGTGGTTGAAGCACGAATTTTCGCAAATGCATTCGCGGATGCGGCAACTGCAATTCTTCCGCATCTGTCGCCGTGTCACCACAATAAAGAAGATCAATGTCGATCTTCCGCGAAACGTTACGCGGGTGATTGGGCGGACGGCCACGCGCTCTCTCGATGTCTCTGAGGTTTTTCAAAAGCTCCAGTGGGTCCCCCTTGTAATTGAATTCGAGTACTGCGTTCAAAAATTTCCCTGCGCCCGGCTCGCAACTCACCGGATCGGTTTCGTAAACAGGTGAGGAAGCAATTGGCCGCTGAATGTTGGCAAGATCAACAATTGCCTTTCGTGCCGCGCGCAAGTTGGCGAGGCGATCACCGAGATTCGATCCAAGGGCCACCGCCGTTCTCATCATTGTAGAAGCGGCTGTCCTCAGCCGTAACTCTCCCCAAAGATGCGGGTGAGCACACGCACCCGTACAGATCTATAGTCCCAGCACATCTTGCATGCTGTAAAGAGCAGGTGGTTTTCCGATGATCCATTGCGCGGCCCGTAGGGCCCCGCGCGCGAAAATTTCGCGGCTGGCTGCGCGATGCCTCAACTCGATGCGCTCGCCCGGTCCGCTAAAAATTACTACGTGCTCACCGACCACGTCGCCCTCGCGGATCGACTGAATGGGAATTTCATTTCTCATTTCTGGTACCGCTTTCAAAATTTTCGCGAGCGTTTTGGCTGTCCCGCTCGGCGCATCCTTTTTCATTTTGTGATGCGTTTCGATGATCTCGGGATTGAAATCGCGGCCGAGCAATTCAGCAGCTTTGCGTGTCAACCAGAAAACCACGTTTACTCCGACGCTAAAATTTGACGCGAACACAATCGGCAAAGAGTGTGCGGCTTCCTCGATTTTTCGACGTTGCTCTGGCGAATGTCCAGTTGTACCGATGACAAGGCATTTCCCGTGGTGCAGCGCGGACCGGCAGATTTCAGTAATGGCGTCGGGGTGACTGAAATCGATGGCAACGTCGCAATTGTTCATCGCCGGTTCAATAGGGTCGCCCAGATCGCATTGTGCGACGATGTCGATCTTCGGATCGTTCCTTGCGAGATCGACAACAATTTTCCCCATGCGGCCTGCCGCACCGACGAGCAACGCGCGCACTGGCGACTTCATTTATTTTGCTCGAATTCTTCGAGCGTTTTACGCAAGCGTGCCTGATTCGCTTCGCTCATCTCGCACAGTGGCAAGCGAACGTCGCCTGACATCGCGCCGCGCCAGCCGAGCGCTGTCTTCACAGGAACCGGGTTTGGCTCAATGAATAAATCCTTAAACAACGGTAGCAGCTTTTGGTGCAATTCACTTGCCGATTTCAAATCGCCTGACTCGCAGGCGCGGACCAGTGCACAGACCTGGGATGGAAACAAATTAGACGCCACACTTACCACCCCGACTGCGCCAACTGCCATGAACGGTAGCGTAAGTGAGTCGTCCCCGCTCAGAATTGTAAACGATTGGGGCAAACGCCGGCGTAGCTCGCCGACGCGCTCCACGCTGCCACTCGCTTCTTTGATCGAGACAATGTTGCGACATTCGTCCGCCAAACGCGCCACAGTTTCCGGCATGATGTCTACGCTGCAGCGCCCGGGGATATTATAAAGTATGATTGGCAACGATGTGGCGTCTGCGATCGTTTTGAAATGCCGGAAGAGCCCTTCCTGGCTCGGCTTGTTGTAATAAGGTGCCACGAGCAGCGCGCCATCGGCGCCCAGGTTCTCAGCCATCTTCGTGTCGGCCATGGCGTGTGCCGTGGCGTTTGAGCCTGTTCCAGCAATGACGAGACAACCTTTTTTCGCCGTGGCGACCACCCGCCGGATGAGTTCTTCGCGTTCTTCATGCGAGAGCGTCGGCGATTCGCCGGTAGTGCCTATCGCGACAACTCCCGTGATGCCCGCAGCGATTTGTGTTTCGATAAGTCTCTCGAAAGCAGAAACGTCAATACCGCCATCGCGAAACGGCGTTACCAGCGCAGTAAACGTGCCGCGAAACATCGGGAGAGTTACAAACGCTAAATGGGTTACAAAGTTAAAAGGCTACGCGCCTCTACAACTCGATTGTTCCTTCAAAAACAAATTCAGCGGGGCCGGTTAGTGTGACGTTGCGAAACTGGCTGGCGATCTTTTCAAACCCGACCTGCAGCTCGTCGCCGCCGCGCGCGATCACCGTAATAGGGCCGCTCGTGTCCTCCATGGCGGCGAAGATGATCGCGCTCGCGACTATGCCCGTGCCGCAGGCCAGCGTTTCGTCTTCGACACCGCGCTCATAGGTGCGGATCGCAATTTTCTTCGGGCCGCGTTTTTCAATGAAGTTCACGTTCGCTCCCTTGGGCGAAAACATTTCATGATAGCGAACGGTTGCTCCTTCCCTCCGCACATCGGTATCGTCGATTCTCGGAACCGGAATGACGACATGGGGCACGCCGCTGTTGATGAAATGAACCGTTTTGTCTTCATTTGCCACGGAAAGCTTGATGTTGAGTCGTAAATCGGTCGGCTCGGTCATCTGCAATATGACCAGATCGCCTATCAACTCCGCCGAAATTGTACCGGCCGGCGTCTCAAAAGACATCTTGTCGCCGGTTTCGGCAACCTTGTTTGCAAATCGCGCGAAGCAACGCGCGCCGTTTCCGCACATCTCTGCTTCTCCGCCATCTGCGTTGAAGTAGCGCATCCGAAAGTCCGCCCGGTTTGTTGCCTTTTCGATCAGCAAAATTCCGTCCGCACCGATGCCACGATGACGATCGCATAAATGCGCAATCTGGCTGCGATTCAGATGAACGCCGCCGGCGCGATTGTCGATGAGGATGAAATCGTTTCCCGCGCCGTTCATTTTTGTGAAACGCAGCATAATTATGATTGTAGCGGCGGCTGTTCTCAGCCGCAAACAGCGCTGTAATGGCGCTCTCTGAGCGTGCATGATTTCGGCGGCCGGAGATTACCGCTACAGTCTGTCTCACTTGCCGTTGCGATATTGCATTTCAGCGTTTACTTATCCGCGGTGAAAAAGACCGGTCTTTCAATTGTGGTTGTCTCCTGCGGGCTCATGGCGCAGCTCTCTTTCGCCGGCGATTACAACAGCCTGGTTCTCGAACAGGTCAAACAGATGCCGCAGGGTGGGCGTTATTCGGTGTCGCATTTTGCCAAGATCTGCCTTGAGCGCTCGGCACATTTTGAGTCCGGCAAATTTTTCATTCTGCCTTCGGCGGCTTCGCCGAGTTTCTGTTCGGGCGCAACCTACCTTGTGTTCATCAGGACGATCGAAGCGTTGCGCGCGCGAAGCGAGCTTCATCTTGATTATTCCACTTTGGAGCAGCTCATCATTCGAGATCAGCGCGACGGCGAAGGAATCTGGGGCCGGTGGAACGCGAATGGCCCTGGTACCGCGCGCCTTTTTCACGAGCTGGAGCTCGGACGGAACTTCGATAGCTTCGATCAGGCGAAGCCTGGCGACTTCATGAAAATTTTCTGGTCGCGCCAGGTGGGGAAAAATGAGCACGGACATTCCACGATCTTTTTGGGCCTCGAGAACCGCTTGAATGGGCAATACGTCCGGTTCTGGTCGAGTAATATTCCCTCGGGCTACGGCGAAAAAAGTGTTCCGCGAAGCAAGATCGCTTACGCAATTTTCTCACGACTGGAAACGCCGGCCAATTTAGCGCGAATCAATAGCGCACCGTTCGTTGACACGTACCTGGCTTCTCTTCTTCGGAGCCGTTCGAGTATTTCCGAAGCTTGCGCCAAGTGCGGTTTGTAATGCTCTTTGTCCGCTTAGCGAGTAAGCTTGCCTCGCGGCTTTTCCGCTAACATCGTCCAAGATGCAACGTTCTCGGGAAGCGTCCGAATTCGAAAAGACGCTGACGATTAACGAGACTTATCACTCGATTCAGGGCGAAAGCACCTGGGTAGGGCGGCCGTGCGTTTTCGTGCGGCTGACCTTTTGCAATCTGCGCTGCAACTATTGCGATACCGAGTACGCGTTCTACGAGGGCAGGAAACAAACACTCACGGAGATTGTCGATGCGGTGGCCCGGCTCCGTTGTCCTCTGGTCGAGATCACGGGCGGCGAACCGTTGTTGCAGAAGAATGTGTTGCCATTGATGTCGATGTTGTGCGACGCAGGCTACACAGTTTTGCTTGAGACCAGTGGCGCGTACGATATCTCGAAAGTCGATCCGCGCGTCCGTCGGATCATGGATTTAAAAACGCCGGGCAGCGGCGAAGTAGACAAAAATTTGTGGTCCAACATCGACCATCTCACCGCGCGCGACGAGGTGAAGTTTGTGATGGGCTCGCGCGAAGATTACGAATGGTCGCGTGACAAGGTGGAGCGTTACAATCTCCCTTCACGTTGTCACGCAGTGCTCTTCTCGCCGATCTTCGGCCGAATTGATCCGCGCGAAATCGTGGAATGGATTTTAGCGGACAATCTTGACGTCCGTTTTCAACTTCAGATGCACAAATTCATCTGGAGCCCGACACAACGCGGAGTCTGAGCGCGCGCGGCCCTTTTTTGTAGGGCGTCTGTGTCAGACACCAGGTTTATTGACCAGCGTCTCGCAGAGACGCCCTACAATTTTCTGTCGCGAACGTGAGGTCCCTCGTTCGGGATGACAATGCAGGTAATGCGGTGGTATTTTGCGCATCATGCGCGCCCGGTTGACGAAAGATTTCACTTTTGAAGCGGCGCAGACTTTGCCGAATGCCCCAGAGGGGCACAAATGTCGGGGCGTGCACGGTCACAGTTTTAAGGTGGAAGTCTCAGTTGAAGGCGAGGTCGATACCAAGACTGGCTGGGTTTACGACCACGCCAAGATCAGCGAGGCGATGAAACCGCTCCTGAAAATTCTGGATCACGCGTATCTCAACGACATCGAAGGATTGGAAAATCCCACGATTGAAAACATGGCAGAATGGCTCTGGAAGAAATTGGAATCCCAGTGTCCCGGTCTTTGCGAGATCGTCGTGCACGAAACACCGACTGCGCGGTGTATATATCGCGGCGAATAAAAAGTCCCGGCCTCCTACATGTAACTCGGGCTAACCGTCCGATCGCAATCGTGAAGTAATTGCGATCGTGTCTTGGGGAGTCAAAAGGAAGAGTGGGCCACAGCCCCCTCAATGTTCACGCGCCTTTAGCCGAGCGAAGAACTCCTCGAACAATGCGTCGTAAACGTGGCTGCGCTCAGGGTGGTACTGCACGGCACGAGCGAAGGGATATTTTCTCAGATGAATTTGCTCCACGATGCCATCATGCGCGGACCAGGCTTCAACTTCCAAATCGTCTCCCAGCCGTTCGATTGCCTGGTGATGCGCGCTGTTCACTTTTGGAAAGCGATGCGATGCGCGGCGTGCGTAGCGCAGCGGTTGAATATCGCAATCGCGTTGTTCCGGCAAATTGTGGCCTTTGATATCAAGCTTCAATGTGCCGCCAAGCGCGACATTCAAGACCTGGATGCCTCTACAAATGGCAAAGATCGGCAATCCGCGCGCGATCGCTTTCTCGATCGCATCAAATTCCCAGCGGTCCCGCTCAGGATCCACATCCTTGTGGATCAACGTTGGGTCGACGTTGCCCTGACGCAAAAATTCCGACGAAATATCCGAGCCGCCTGTGAGCAGCAGGCCGTCTATTTGATCGAGCGGCACACAGTGATTCCGCGCATTCCAAACTTTGACTTCAGGATGCTTGCGAAAAATCGCGCGAAATGATCTTAGATCCTTTGGTCGGATCCAGGTAGCCAGATTAGGCATCGGCAAATTTGCGACTTCTCCGCGGGTATGTAAAGAGCACTCCAATGTCACAGGTGGATGTTTCCAGAACATTGGCCGAGGAATTAGAAAGACAGACCGCCGAAAGCAAGGCTCGTGCGAGCGCAGTGGCAGTGCACGATCTCGAGAGCGGTTTCCGGTTTTCGCTGCGGGGCGACCGTTGGTTTCATGCTGCCAGCACCATTAAAGTCGCAGTGCTTTTTGCAGTTTTTCGTGCCGCAGATGAGGGCCGGCTTCAGCTGGATGACTCACTACACGTGCGAAATCGTTTTATCAGTGCAGCGAATGGCTCTCCTTTTCGTCTCAATCCCGACTCGGACGCGATGCCTGAGCTGTACGAACTCATTGGGCGAACAGCGAAGGTTTCCGTTCTTGCGAAAGAAATGATTTCCGCGAGCAGCAATCTTGCGACAAATTTGCTGCTCGATTTTGTGGGCGTGGAATATGCCCGAAAAGTCCTGTCCGATGCGCAGGTCAGCGGTGTCGAACTGCGGCGCGGTGTCGAGGACCAGGTTGCACATGAGAGAGGAATAAACAATGAAGTGACTGCCAATGGGTTGCTGACGTTGTTGTCCGCCGTGCGCGGCGATTTTCTCAGCAGCGAAAGCAAAGAAGAAGCGATCCGGATTCTGCTGGAACAACGATTCAACTCGATGATTCCTGCCGGCCTTCCACCGCATGCGGCAGTGGCGCACAAGACAGGCGAGATTTCGACTGCCTGCCATGATATGGGCATTGTGTATTTGCCGGAACGCGAACCGTACATTGCTGTCATTTTGACTGAATTTGATTCGGAAAGAGAGGGGCGGCGCGAAACAGTGGCAGCTATTTCCGAGGCGATTTATCGCTCGGTGATGGGAATGGAACCGAAAGCAAATGAGCGTTGAGATATTGCGCGCAATTGACGGTTTCAATCTGCCTGAAGAGTACCGCGCGCTCCTGCGACCAGGCGAAGCGGAAACAGATTTTCGGGGCAATCTTCATCACCTGCCGCGTTTTTTCTATGAAATCGGCAGCTGGCAGGAAGCGCACGACATTCGGCCGGCGCCACACTTCACGCTCGCGGAATTGATGCTGGTTGATTGCCGTGAAGCGCGGCTGCTCCTGAGCCAGTTTTCGCATTATGTGCCGTGCGCAATCGTTTTACTTGCGAGATTCCTGGAGGATTTTCGCCGCGAAGTCGATGCGCCAGTTTTTATCAGCGCAAATGGCGGGTACCGATCGCCCGCGCACCAGATTGGCGGAGCGAGAAGCATTCATGCCTGGGGAACAGCTGCGAACATTTACCGCGTTGGCGACATTTTTCTTAATGACGCGAAATCAATTGAGAAATATGGGGCCATCGCGGCGTCGCTCGGTGCGGGGGTGTTCGTTCGGCCATTCGGCTCGAAACGAGGGCAAACCGACGACCATCTGCACATCGATTTAGGCTTTGTGAGCTTAACTCCGCGCGAATGCAGCGAGGCGCGTTGAAGCTCTCACTGGGCGCATGAAGGATTTCAGAACAGAACGGGGCGGCCGCTTTTTTCGCGAACGCGCGCTTATTGCAACACCGCCGCGCGCCGTGATCGGCTTGGAAGCGGAGTTTAACCTTTTCATCAATGGGCGGAGGCGGCGACCGGAGAGGATATTTGGCGATCCAAGCCGGTTAGTGCGACGGCGAATGATTCCACGGACCGGCAAATCATTTCAATTGCCGGCTGGCGGTGCGATTTATTTCGACACCGGGGTAATCGAAGTCGCGACACCGATTGTTGAACTCGAGCCCGGCTGTTGTTATCGGGCGACGCGCTTACTATGGGAACAAATCCGCTATTTGCGTGAGGAGCTCGAGCATTGGGCCAAACGAAGTAGCTGCGAATGCCGCCTGCAGGGTTTTAGTACGCACTACAATTTCTCATTTCCGAATGCGCAGAAATCAAGATTTCGCAATGCAACCAAGCTTGCGTATCTGCTCGCGCACATTTTGCCAATACCCGTGGTTTTGCTTGCGACGAACCGACAGAGCAGCGCCGTCGGCGTGCGCCCACGCGGTAACCGCATCGAGGTCACGTCTGATTTTACACCAGATCCCGCGTTAATGCTGGCGACGTGCGCTTTTGTCGCGGGCGTCGTGGAAACAATCGTGAGCTGGGACGATTTTGAGCTAAGGCAATTGGGCCGCCGTGATATTCCTCGACTAACGCCGTTCCGTCTGCGAAAACATTCTTCGCGTCATGGGTGGCGTGTCACGGTCGATTCGTTAGGCAAAAACCCATTCACGGCAGACATCAATGCGTCGCTCTGGAAATTGCGCGATGGCCGAATGCTTAGCTTGCGCACAATTGCGGCAGAGATTTTGAGCCCTTTTCGCCGACAAATTCGCCGTATCAGTGACGCCAGCACGTTGGAACACGTCGCCGCGGTTTTCGCTGGAGATGCGCGCTCACTTCTCGACTTCGAGAAGCGCCCCGAAGCTTATGATGATGTCGGGCGTGCGATCAACTGGGGACGCCGGCGGATGCGACGTTGGTCACGCTCCAAATACGAAAAAATCATCCATCAGGTGATTGCACGCGAACCAATGCGCATTGGGCGAAAACGGTATTACGTGGAGCGGATGAACGGCTGGTATCAGGTCGATTTCCGGGAAGTGGGAACGAAACGACGCCGGACGTTTAATCTCGACGAACTCGTGCACTTGTCGGCTGCGAAGCAGCTAGCTGCGTCTGCGCCCAGCAAGCGAAAGTCTGCGAAAAGGCGTAGGGCCTAACAATTCGCGGCTGTTAACCTCTGATTCATTAAGCGCCCTGTAAAGCTGGCGACCGTCGGCGCAAGAACCAGACGACGTATATGAGGGTTCCCAACACGACGAGAACCATAAAGTAGCTTGCTTCGGTTCCGAGTTCGCCGCCGGTTATCCATGCAGGCCCAGGGAATGTGGCGTCGAACAACCGGCCCTGTGGCACTCGACCGCCATTGGGAGTTCCGATGATGAAGAGCTGGCCGAAATCAAAGGCCATGTGCCAACCGACTGCCCACCAAAGTGAACCCGTGACACGAACGCTGATGCAGAGGATAACGCCGAGAGCGAATATCATCCCGATATCGATTGCGTTTTCGTGCGGTTTCTCAAGATGATCGCCGGCGAACAATGCTGTGGTGATCAGTGCAGCCGGCCAAAAACCTGCCCCACGCCAGAGCGACTGCAAAGCGTACCCCCGAAAGAGATATTCTTCCATTACACCGACGAACACCATGGCGACAAGCCATAAGAGCGGTGATGTGATGAGATCGGCGCCGTTCAAGGCAATTCCGCGAATATGCATTCCGCCAGTGACAAGCATGGCTGTTCCTACAAAAATGATTGCTGCGAGCCCCGCGACCGCTCCGTTCCAAAAAGATCCGCCAAATGCTTCGTTAATTGGAAGGCCGTAACTGTCAATGCGGCGCCGCTCGAATCGCGCAAACACGCCGGTCACGATCAGAACCAGAATCAAATCGAAACCGTCGCTAACAATAATGGCTGGCGCGCTAAACGCGCTTCGATCGACATGGAGTATCGCCGCAAGAAACGCGATCGCAGGCTGCTCAAGGAATTCGACTGCGAGAATAATTGCCGCCGCGAAAATGAGAAATCGCCACCCGTGGCGAAGACCATCCGGACCGATGAACAGCCATTTAATTCCGCTCATTGTCTCAAGAACGGCAGCAATGCGCCAGCTGCGGCGATTTTTTCAACCGAACTCAGCTCGGCGTCCCGCCATGGAGGATCGGCTCGGTTGCGATTTCGTCGGGAGTCGGCTGTTGTGTTTGCAAGTAAGTGCGGCCCTTGTAAAAGCAGGCGACAACCACGAAAACGATCGCAGCGCCGAACATCAACCAGGTGAAAAAGACAAAGTACTGATACGCGCTGAGCTTGTGCCCTGTGCCCAAGATCCATTTATTGACCAGACCGACGAAGAGCTCACCTGACGCGACCGTGAGAAGCCACAGTGCCATCACCGAGCTCTTCATCGAGTTTGGCGCCTGAGTGTATGAAAACTCCAAGCCGGTGATCGAAACCATCGCTTCGCCGAGCGTAAGAATCACATAGGCGAGAAGTTGCCAGTTGATGCTCGGCCTCAATCCGGCATCGATTTGGCCCTGAATCCAAACGATCACGACAAACGAGAGGCCGGTAATAAAAAGTCCGATGCCGATTTTGCGCAGCGGGGTGAGCGGGAAAACTTTGTCGATTGCTGGATAAATGACGTAGTTCACGAGCGGAATGAACACCAAAATGAGAATTGGATTCGCGGTTTGGACTTGGGCAGCGATCAAATCCATCCCCATCCAGTGCAGGTTCATCTTCTCAGCTTGCAAAGTCCATTCGGCCCCGTTGCTCATTCCCCATAGCGCCCAGAAAACCAAAATGAAAACGTAAACCATCGCGATACGCGCGAGCGTCAAGAGACCTTCCCGACTGAACGTTTCACGCAAATAACCGAGGCCCGCCGGGGGAACGTGCACCATTTTGTGGCGGCCACCCCAAAAAAACAAAGTGGCGATCAACATCGCGATGCCGGGGATTCCAAAGGCCCAACCCGGTCCGTATTTCGGATTCGCAAGAAGCCAAGGGCAAAGGCTGGCTGCGATAAATGAGCCGGCGTTAATCGAGAAATAGAACCACCCAAACATCTTTGAGAGCAGATGCTTGTTCGACTCGCCGAACTGGTCGCCAACGTTGGCCGAGACGCAGGGTTTGATACCGCCCGCACCTAAACAAATGAGTATCAAGCCGACCGCCAGCATCGTGCGTTGGCCGATTGCGATTCCCCAAGTCGTCGCCATACACGCGAGTGTGAGATTGCCCAGGCAGTAGACGATTGAAAGAGAGAGAATGGTCCAGTACTTGCCGATCCAGCCGTCGGCGATGACCGCGCCCAGAATCGGAAGGAAATAGACGCCGAAAACGAAGTAATGCGTGTACATGTAGGCTTCATTCGGGCTCATCGGCGCCAGCACTCCCGATTGATTCAAAATGTAATGCGCCATGAAAACGGTCAGCACCGATTTCATTCCGTAGTAAGAGAACCGCTCCGCCGCTTCGTTGCCGATGATGTATGGCACACCGGGCGGCATGCCCGTGAGGTTAGGTGGCGAAGTTAAATAGTTGTGTTTGGCCATGTGATCTCCTTTGCCTAACGAGACTCGTGTGGAGAAAAATCGGCGGGCGTTGCAGAGGATGAGGATTTTTCGGACTCTATGTCACCTGCTTTCGACCAAACTCTTTTTGCTGGATCCGGCTGCTCGCGCTGCACTTCCGGCATCTGGCCAAGCGGATGTTTCTCGCAGGAACAGCACAAGATAAACGCCGCGGCGATGACGGTTCGGCGAAGCCAAAAAGACATAATGCGCTGGCACAGTTATCAGCCTCCTGTATCCAGCGCAAGATGAAAGCGCAGAACCTATGGCGGCGTCGGTCTCCAACGTCCCAGGCACCCGCCGCATCGAGCGTCCCACAACGGGATTGAAAGACGCGGCCGCAGGACTACTATCAGATGCGGTGGCTCGCCCGGACAGACACAGCGCTTGGAACGAAGTAATCGCCCTCGTTTTGCTTTTCGTCGGCACGCTGCTTTTTCTCGCGTTGATCTCGTACACCCCAAAGGATGTGCCGTCCTGGGTCTGGTTCAGCAGCTATTCGCCGGCAAATCATCCTGCGCAAAACTTTATCGGGCCTGTTGGCGCGATTGTCGCAGGGATTTGCTATCAATTGATCGGCGCCGCCGCGTATCTTTTGGCGGCGATCCTTCTCGGATTTGGCGCAGCAAAATTGTTTTACCCACGCTTGAGCGTGACGCGACGCTCAGCCTGGATCATTCTGTTTATTGGATCAGGCGCGTGCTTGCTGCATGTGCAACCATACCATTTGCGCGGCTGGCATTCGGCCTTCAACATTCAAGGGCCGGGTGGCTGGGTTGGCTATCGTCTCGCCGATCAGCAGCACGGCTTATTGCCCTATGCTCTGGGACCGGTCGGCTCACTTGTCATCTTCATTGGAATTTATGTTACCACATTGATTCTCGTGACCGGGCTGCGTCCGATTTACCTTGTTCGCGAAACTGTGGTTGCCACGAGGCGCGCGAACTTAAGGCTGCGCGAATGGCAATTGCGACGACGCCTCCGTAAGTCTGATCTAAAAGAAAAACTGGAGATTAGTGAGAAGCAGATCGCGAAGCAGCGGCGAGCATTGGAAAAACAACTGAAAAGGCGCGGCGTGCCGGTAGCTGAGTTGAGCGGAGCGATAGTTTCGCCGGACGAACTCATTGATCGGCCCAAGCCAAAAGTCGTGGACACCACCGCGTTGCCAGCTGAAGAGGTTGTCGCCCGCCGCAGGCCTTCTCTTGCCGAATTACGTGCCGCCGAAGAGAAAGCTAGGCCTCCTGCGCCAAGCTTACCGAGCGTGGCTTGGAAGTCTGAAAACTACGTGCTGCCCGGCGTCGATTTACTGGACGAACATAATGTGGAGGGACGCGCAGCTGCGGATCCGTCGGAACTGGAGCACGTCCAGCAAATCTTAATCGATACACTGGCGCAGTTTGGCATTGCGGTGGCACCCGGCGACATCACCAAAGGACCAACCATCACGCGATACGAAGTATATCCAGCGAAAGGAGTTCGCGTGGATAAGATCGTGGGCTTGGAACGCGACCTCGCTCGCGCGACCCGCGCCGAGCGAATTAACATCCTCGCACCGATTCCGGGAAAAGATACGGTGGGAATTGAACTCGCGAATACGCGCAAGGTGACGGTCAAACTGCGCGAACTCTTGCAATCGTCCGACTGGGAAGAGGCAAAAGCGCACGCCAGGATTCCGCTCGCGCTTGGCAAAGACGTTTACGGCAAGGCGATCATTGCCGATCTGGCGCAGATGCCGCATCTGCTGGTGGCTGGCACGACGGGCAGCGGCAAGAGCGTCTGCATCAACGGGCTGATTGCCAGCATGCTCTTTCGATTTACGCC
>JBKPQL010000087.1:0-43189 GCA_046734045.1 Verrucomicrobiota bacterium | reverse complement strand
CGCCAGCGCCCTTGCTGCTTTACCCACACCCTGGTAAAGCGAGTGTCACGGGGAACAGTTTGGCCTTTGTCTTGCCCATTCATTATTGAGCGGCCAGTCTCCACAGCCGTGTTTCCATAGACGCGCACTTGAACGTCATCGGTGGTGATAGATTGAAATTTCAAATTACCTGACGTGAAATCTAAAATCACCTGCGGCTTGGTTCTCACTGTGCCACTTGGCGCTACGCCTATGAAATCAGCGGCGTAGATGCGATCAAGGGCCGTCGCATCAGCATGAATCTGTGCTTGAATGCGTTCGTTATCCAGTTTCCTGATGGCCTCCTCGACACTTGTTTTTGACTGCCCCTCGCGCTCTGCTTTTGCCCTTCGCCCATAGGGGCCACTGCAAGGAAGAGGACAGCTATAAAGAGTGCTGATCTCATGTAGAGTTCTCCATGGGCCTAACGAGAAAGAGATAAGCCACGGCAGGGTGTCGTGGCAAACACACTCAACTTAATTCGATATGGGGCTGTTGGCGTCATCGATTGGTTAGACTGCGGCTTCATTGCGCAGAACGTCTATCCAGCTGAACAGCACAGCGCTGCACACCGCTCGCAGTGTGTCAACGCACCAATCTTCGAGTGCTGTCGCTGGGGCGTGAACCAACTGCTGAACATCCCACCCGACTCGATCGCCGAAGTGCTCGATGGTGAGACCGGCCTCCTTGCAGTGAACGCTGACACGAACAGCAAGATCCATCAGGCGGCCGGATGAACCGGAGGATAGCTCCGAACGCAGGATAGTCTCAAGGGGAAGATGAAGAAGATGCGAAAGGAGAATCACCTGTTTAAGCGACAGGTTCTGGAAAAGTTCTGATTGGTGGCTCTCCAAGTCGTAGTAGGAGGGCGTCGGAATGTGAAACGCGAGCGCTAGCGCTTCCGGCTGCAAACCTAGCTTCTGCCGAGTTTCGCTGATAAGTGACGGTGATTTGGTGCTCACGTGTAGCGGCCTAACGAGAATTAGACGAGTATTCGTAATATAAAGCGAACATTTTTTCGTCTAACATGATTCTGAAAGCTGCGGGTTACCCAGACATGCCCCGGTCGAGAGGGCTCCGGATGTTGAGGCCGGGGCGGTTCAGGACATGGGTATAAATCATCGTGGTCGCGACATTCTTGTGGCCGAGTAGTTCCTGTACGGTACGAATATCATAGCCACTTTCCAGCAAATGTGTGGCGAACGAGTGCCGGAATGTGTGGCAACTGGCCGCTTTTTTAACACCGGCGGCGCGAATAGCCAGCTTCACCGCGTTCTAGAGATTTTTTTCCGAAACGTGATGGCGCCCGTGCTCGCCGGAGCGAGGATCGATGGAGGGTTTCGCTGCGGGAAAGACATACTGCCAAATCCAGGCGCGCTCCGCGTTGGGATATTTCCTCTTCAGTGCAAAAGGCAAATAAACCTTGCCACCGCCGTTGGCGAGGTCTTGTCGATGCAGCTCTTTCACGCGCTCCAGATGTGCCCACAACGGCTGACGAAGCTTTTGAGGCAGCAGTGCGACCCGGTCGTGCAAACCTTTGCCGTCCCGAACGGTGACGCGGTTGTAGCCGAAGTCGATGTCTTTAATGCGCAGCCGCAGGCACTCCAATAGTCGCAAGCCGCTTCCGTACAGGAATTCTGCCATCAATCGGTAATCACCTTTCAAATGCGCTAAAACGCCCCGCGCTTCCGCCGGCGTAAACACGACGGGCAGTTTGGCTGGCCGCGTGACGCGCTCGACGTTGTCGATGAAGTCGAGTTTTCGATCGAGCACCTGTTGGTAAAGAAAGAGCAACGCGCTGAATGCCTGGTTCTGCGTCGATGCGGAAACGTTTTTCTCGACGGCAAGATGAGTGAGGAACTCGGTGATTTTCCTCTCGCCCATTTCGTTGGGGTGGCGTTTGTGATGAAAGAGAATGTAACGACGGATCCAATCGACGTACGTTTGCTGGGTGCGGATGGAGTAATGCTTCACCCTCAAA
Organism: Verrucomicrobiota bacterium; assembly: GCA_046734045.1. Classification (GTDB taxonomy): domain Bacteria; phylum Verrucomicrobiota; class Verrucomicrobiia; order Chthoniobacterales; family UBA10450; genus Udaeobacter. The sequence goes on along the minus strand of JBKPQL010000087.1, from coordinate 41,190 downwards.
TCCAGCGGAGGCGGTCGAGTAACTTGGGCGAGGATACCACGGCTACAGTGGAGGGCGACACGCGGAGGATCGTGCCAAAAGATTTGCGCGATCGCAAGCCGCGCGCTGTGGCAAAAGATGATTGCGCAAAATAATTACGATCAGATCTACGCGGCAGCCGAAAAGCAGAGCAAAATGCTCAGCGGGTTGCGCAGGTCGCTTTCTAAAGCGTAACTCTCAACCCAAAGCCAAAGACCATCAACCGCGCGTTACGCCGGGGCGCCGCCGAGGGCACCGGGGAGGGGCGGGGTGACGTCGGGTGCGGCGACGACTTGCTTGGGCGGTTTTTCTGCCGGCATTTGTTTGCCGGGCGGCGGTGTGACGCCTCGTGGCGGATTAATCAGGCGACCGTGCTCGACGATTTCCTTGATCTGCGAGCCGTCGAGCGTCTCGTAATCGAGCAACGCTTTGGCGATGACCTCGAGCTTGTCGCGATTCGCGGTGAGCGTCTTCTTCGCCAACTGGTATGCGTCATCGAGGAGTTTTTTTACTTCCTGATCGATTTGTTCCGCAGTCGCTTCGCTGTAATCGCGGGCGCGCGAGATGTCGCGTCCCAGGAAAACGTAATCTTCATGGTCGCCATATTCGACCATGCCCATTTTTTCGCTCATGCCCCATTCGCAAACCATGCGGCGCGCAATGGCCGTCGCCCCTTTGATGTCGCCGCGGGCGCCATTAGTGATGTCGCCAAACACAATTTCCTCCGAAACGCGACCGCCCATGCTGACCGCAAGACTGGCGAGCAATTCGTTTTTGCGGTTGGTGTATTTATCTTCCTCCGGCAACCACATCGTCGATCCGAGCGAGGGACCGCGCGGGATGATAGTGACTTTGTGCAATGGCTCCGTGTGCGGGAGAAGTTCGAGCAACAATGCGTGCCCCGCCTCGTGATACGCAGTGTTTTCTTTTTCTTTTTCGCTGAGCGCAAGGCTGCGGCGTTCTTTACCCCAGCGAACTTTGTCGCGCGCTTCTTCGAGTTCGGCGAGCGTGATTCCCTTTAATCCGCGACGCGCTGCGAGCAACGCCGCTTCGTTGATCACGTTGGCAAGTTCCGCGCCGGAATAGCCCGGTGTGCCGCGCGCGACCACTGCGAGATCGACGCCTTCGGCGAGTTTCACTTTCTTGGCGTGCACCCGCAGAATTTCTTCGCGCCCTTTCACGTCGGGCAAATTAACGGTGATCTGGCGATCGAAACGCCCGGGACGCAACAGTGCCGGGTCGAGAACATCGGGACGATTCGTGGCGGCGATGATGATCACGCCTTCCTGGGTATCGAACCCGTCCATTTCGACGAGCAACGCATTCAATGTCTGCTCGCGCTCGTCGTGACCGCCGCCAACGCCATGGCCGCGGTGACGCCCGACAGCGTCAATTTCGTCGATGAAGATGATGCAGGGCGCCGATTTCTTGCCTTGCTCGAACATGTCGCGAACGCGCGAGGCGCCTACGCCGACAAACATTTCTACGAAATCCGAGCCGCTGATCGAAAAGAACGGCACATCCGCTTCGCCTGCGATGGCGCGCGCCAGCAGCGTCTTGCCCGTGCCCGGCGGGCCAACCATGAGCACGCCTTTTGGAATGCGGCCACCGAGTTTCTGGAATTTTTTTGGGTCACGCAAAAACTCGACCAGCTCCTGCACTTCGTCTTTTGCTTCCTCGACACCGGCGACATCGCGAAACGTGATTTTGTTCTTGTCCCGGGCGAGCATGCGCGCTTTCGATTTCCCGAAATTGAGCGCGCCCTTCCCGGCCATGCGGATTTGCTGACGAAACAGGAAGTAAAGGACGAGAAGGAAAAGCGCGATCGGCAGAAAACCGACTACGGTCTGCGCCAAGACGTTCGATTCAGTTTTGATGGCGGGCTGAATACCAGCAGCTGCGAGCTTTTGCTGCAAATCGTTTGTGAAATTCAGATAGACCGTGGTTTTAAACGGAACCTGCTGGGCGGGTGCTGCACCTACTCCCTGGCGGACGTAAACGCCGCGCAGGGTCTGAGTGGGCCGGCCATCTTCGACCACCAATTGGAGCGGATAATTCTTGTCGTTGACGATCTGTTTGTTCTCTAGTAGATCGAGAAAACGGTTGTAGGGAACGTCCTCGACGGGCTGCATGCCGCCGCGGAAATAAAGCATCGCCAGCGCGATACAGCCGAACCCAATCGCCAGCAGGATGATGCCGCGCCAATTAAAATTGGGTTCGTTCCCGCGGGATTTGTTGTCCCGTTGAGAGTTACGATCGGATTGAGCCATAAACAGAATTGGAACTTACAAACATCAAAAAGCTACCATGAACAAATGCCAATGCAAAACAGCGGGGCTCACCTTGCCCTGTGTATATCGTGACTGCGCATTGCGTCGCTCGTCGGTTCTGGTAAAATTTCAGCTCGAGTATCCACATGACGGAACTGGTCTCATCAGTGGCAGATAAAATCGATCGCGCAGTTCAGCGCGTGACACCGTTTGCCTATCGAGTGCGACGGACTGGCCGCCGCCTAGTGCGTCGGGCTTTGCGCAAACCGCGAAGCGTCTCGGAGGGACCAAACCTGTTGCCGTTGCTAATTCAAGTCCTGGCGAGTTTTACCAAAGCAGATGGCGTTCTGCTGGAGGAAGAAATCGACTCGAGTCTCGGCTTTTTACGTTACGATTATCCGGAGACGGTTTACTCGGAGCTGCGGCAGTTGTTCCGCCAGGCGCTTTACGAGCATCAGGACCTCGCAGCGATGGCGCAAAAACTCAGCGCACAGTTGCGCACAGAGCGCAAGATCATGCTCGGGGTTCAGCTTTACGACTTGATCTCCCAAGCCGGTCTGAAGCAGGAGCAGGTGGTCGCGTTTTATTCGTTCATGTCACAGCTGGGCATGGCGGCGCAGGCCATCGACATCGTTTATCAACTCAATGCGTCAGAGGATTCCGACCCAGCCATCTACCAGCACGGGGCGTCGCCGCTCGAATCGCTCTCGTTTGGAGCGGATGGCCACGCAGACGTGACGCTGAAGAGCCTCATCAACAACGATCGTCTGATGGCCTTTCGTTATCACGACCTCATTTTGTTGAAAAATTACAGCGGACTAAATGTCTCGGTGCGCGGCAGACCACTGGTGCGCGGTGGGTTCTGCCGAATTTACCCGGGGCAACGCATCCTGGCCGGCGATCAGGTGCTTACCTATCAGGAACTGGCGCAATATTTCAATGCGAAGAAGAATGTTTCGCTGCCGCAGATTTTCATTCGAGTAAACAAAGATGCGGATGAAGTGGAGCTTGAGCGGTCGCGGACGCGTGAAAGCTCGCTTCGGGTTGCTTTCGGATTGAAAGTGCGCGTCAAAGCGTTGCGCGATGTCGATGCGGAGCTCAACGGAGTGCGACTCAAGGCCGGCACGAAGGTCGAAGCGACCTTGGAAGATAAAATAGTTTTCCATAATGACACGGAGCTGGATTTCATGGATTTGCGTCGGCGAGCTCGTGCGCTCGGCGGGCGGTTCCAACTCAAAGCTGCCAAGTCGGAATATTTGGTTTCGAATGATCCGAGCCGACTGCAAGCCGACGATATTCTGCTTTCGCCGGGTACCAGCGGCGATGTGTTGCTGAAGATTTTTTGCGATTACGACCAGCGGGTCGGCCAGCTGGAGGTAATTGAATCCGATCGTCCGATTCAAGTGGGCGAAACGCCGGTGCGCACTGCCGCGCCGCTCAGAGACGGTGACACCATTCGGATCGACATCGGACAATTCTTGCGATGCAATTTTTCGGAACGAATCATCGAGGAAGAGCGTAACATCATTCGCACTCTTGAGGTAAACGAAGTCACGCACCGCTTTAACAAGGGCGAAATTGGGCTGGAGGGGATTTCCTTTAACGTGACGCGTGGCGAGCTGGTTTGCGTGATGGGCGCGAGCGGTTCTGGAAAAAGCACGCTGCTGAAAGTGCTGGCCGGCCAACTTCAGCCCACCAACGGCGAAATTCTTCTCAACGGCCAGTCACTCTATCGAAATCTCGACATATTGAAGCACTACATCAGTCACATGCCGCAACAGGACGCCTTCGACGAGCATCTCACGATCGGCGAGAATTTGCACTTCGCGGCTGCGATCCGTGCGCCGCATCTGTCGCGGCGCGACCGCGTTCGACGGCTCGATGCAAAGCTAATCGAGCTGGGCTTGAGCGAACGCCGGGACGCAGTGGTTGGCAGCGCGGACAGGAAAATATTGAGCGGTGGCGAGCGCAAACGCCTCAACATCGGGCTTGATATGATCGGCATGTCGGATGTCTATCTTTTCGATGAGCCGACTTCCGGTCTCTCCTCGAAGGACTCAGAGCACGTCATGGAAATCATTCGCGGGATGGCGCACAACAAGATCATCATCGTCACGATTCACCAGCCGAGCTCGAAAATTTTCCAGATGTTTCATAAGGCCATCCTGCTCGACAAAGGCGGCCGGCTCGTCTTTTTTGGCACGCCTTCGGAGATGCTTCGTTATTTTGCCGAGGCGGAACACCAACATCAGTTCGGTGCGGAACTCGGCGCATGTCCGTCCTGCGGAACAACGCGCCCCGAGTTCATTTTCGATGTCTTAGAGACGCCACTGCGCGATCTGAGCGGGGATGTTATTTACGAGGAAAACAGTCGGGGCCAGCTCGTCCCATCGCGCCGTTACGCTCCGGAATTCTGGCGGGACAAGTACGAAGCCTTCCGATTAATCCAGGACGTGAAACAGGTTTCTCTCCGCCAGGAGCCGGTCGCGCCGTTACCCCCTGCGCCCGCGGAGAGAAAGCGTCTCCCAGTTCGTTGGCACGATCAGTGGACGCAATTTCGCTCTCTTCTGCGTCGGGCGTTCATAAGCAAAATGCGCAATCGCGCGAACCTGGTTATCACTATCTGCGTTGCGCCAGTGCTGGCGCTGCTCATCGCGAGCATCCTGCGCTATTCGGAGAGCGGGACATACGATTTCGCATCCGCTTATCACATTCCGACATTTCTGTTCCTTGGCCTGATCGTTGCGATGTTTCTGGGCCTGACCAATAGCGCCGACGATATCATCCGCGACCGCGCCGTGCTCCAACGCGAGCGCAATCTCGATGTGCACCTTTCCTATTATGTAATAGCGAAAACGCTGACTCTCGGAGTGTTCGCGCTTATTCAATGCGTGCTTTTTGTGTTGATCGGCAATTATGTCCTGGAAATCCGCGGGATGTTCTGGATTTACCTGGGAATCATGTTCATGACCGCGATGAGCGGCGTGTCGCTTGGTCTCCTTATTTCGTCGCTCGTCGCGGATCCAAAAACGGCGGCGAACATTGTCCCGCTCGTCTTGATTCCACAGATCATCATGGGCGGCGCGCTCATCAAATACGAGGACATGAACCGGAATCTCGCGCTGCTTTATGCGCTTTCCCATTGGTTCTCCGAACATCCCAGCACGGATAAAAGCACGAAAATGGAGAGCAAGCTTCAAGTGCCATTTGTTTGTCAATTTGTCGCCATGCGTTGGTCGTACGAAGAGATGGTTCTGGCCCAAGATAAACTAAATCCACTCAATCGGCGGCGGGAACGCGCTGACCGTGAGATCCGAAAAATTGTTGCAAGACCCCAAGCGCAACAGGATACCAAACGTCTGAACGACCTAAAGGAAACGCTTGCGCTGCTCTCAGGGCTTGAGGCGAAATCGGTCGGCGAACTGGATCGCTACCTCGGCCTGGTCGATCAAATTTTGGATCGTAAACGGCCGTTCGACCGCGCGCTTTTCAAAGGCGCCACCGGTCCGATTACAGCCGAGCAAATCTATGTGAACCAAAAAGTCTCCGATCTGATTTCAAATGCTGAGATGGAGCAAAGCGACTATCGCCGCGGCAACCGGCCGAATGTCTTTTTCGGCGCGCAGAAACATTATTTCGGGATTCACATCAGCGCGTTTGTTTTCAACACGACTATTCTGATTGTATCGATCCTTGGTTTGCTTACGCTCCTTCATTGGATTTTGCGAAAGCAGCTGGAAGTGGTCCGAAGGAGCTAAATGAAAACGAAAAACCGAAATGGGAAAGCCCGTCTTATGGTGGCGGCGAGCGAAACCGATCCGGACATGTTGTACGCGACGAAGTTTTGGGCGCCTGATCCATTCATTTTCCTGGAGCGAAATGGTAGGCGCACGCTGGTCTTAAGCGATTTGGAGTTCGATCGGGGGCGCAAACAAGCGGACGCACATGAATTTGTCATGTTCAGCGAGCTGGAGCGCGAAGTCGAGGGAAAATCGAAAAAGGCGCCGCGGTACGAAAAAGTTCTCGCTCATTTTCTGAGAAAGCGCGGCGTAAGATCGACAATCGTTCCCGGAAATTTCCCGCTCGCGTACGCCCAGGAACTGGCCGCAAACAAGATCCATGTCCGCGCGACGAACGGCCTGTTCTGGCCGGAACGTGAAGCGAAATCGAACAAGGAAATCGAAATGATCGGCCGCGCTTTGCGAATTACCGAAATCGGGCTTCGGTGCGCAATCGAAATTCTAAAAGCTTCGAAACCTGGTCCAGGAAAAAAACTGCGGCGGAACGCCAAAACTTTGACCTCGGAAATGCTGCGTGCTGAAATTGATTCGGCGATCTTGCGCGCTGGCGGCATTCCGACCGGCACAATTGTCGCCGGTGGCGATCAGGCGTGTGATCCGCACGAGCGCGGCTCCGGACCGCTCTATGCGGATTCACTTATTATTCTTGATGTTTTCCCGCGTGACGCGAAGAGCGGCTACTTCGGCGACCTGACGCGCACGGTTCTGCGCGGACGCGCAAGCGAAGCGCAGCGCAAGCTTTGGAACGCGGTGAAAGCTGGGCAGGGGCTAGCTTTAAAGAAAATCAGGGCGGGAGTCGATGGGATGGCGATTCATAAGACGATTCAGGATTTCTTTGCAAAACGCGGTTTCCCAACCGAAGTGCGCAAAGGCCGTCGTGTAGGATTTTTCCACGGCACTGGGCACGGGTTAGGGCTGGAGATTCACGAACATCCGCGTCTGCAAAAGGTGACTTTAAAGGAGCGACAAGTGCTCACGGTCGAGCCGGGACTTTATTATCCGGGCCTGGGTGGCGTGCGTTTGGAAGACGTTGTGGTCGTCACGAAGATGGGTTGCAAAATGCTCTCGCGGTTTCCGAAACAATTGGAAATTTGACCTCCCATACGGGCATCCTCATCCTGAGCGGAGCGAAGGATCGCGCCTCCGAAATTTGCAGTGTGGTTGCATCGGGAGCAATGAACGCGCAACGCCGTTTCGCGTCTAATTTCCGAGCGGCAAAGTGACAAGTCGCTTTGGCGCGTTAAATTAAGATCGACATGTATTATCCATACGGTTTTGGATTGGGGTCGCACTGGCTGCTTTATATCGGCGTCCCATTAATCATCGGTATTTGGGCGCAAATTCGGGTGAGTAGCGCGTTTAGCCGGTGGAGCAAGGTGCGCGACAGTGCGAATATCACGGGCGCCGAATGCGCGCGAGAAATCCTGCAAGCGGCCCAGATTCAGGATGTCGATGTTGTGGAGACAAACGATTTTCTCGGCGACCACTACGATCCGACGAGCAAGAAACTGCATTTGTCGAGCAATGTGTACCACACGCCGTCGGTGGCGGCCGTTGGCATTGCTGCGCACGAGACTGGACACGCAATTCAACACGCCAAAGCTTATGCGCCGCTCAAGGCGCGCATGGCGATTGTGCCGGTGACAATGATCGCGTCGCAAATGCTGCCTTTCATCATCATCGGCGGCCTGTTTTTTCGAATCACCGGTCTCATCACGCTCGGAATTTATTGCTACCTGATTCTGCTGGTCTTCCAATTGATCACGTTGCCGGTGGAATTCGACGCCTCACGCCGAGCAAAAATTATTTTATGCGAGATGGGCATTGTGCAGCCGGGACGCGAGGTTGCCGGTGTAAACAATGTCCTAAACGCGGCCGCGCTCACTTACATAGCGGCATTTGTCGCCGCACTGGGAAACTTGCTCTGGCTGATGTCGATCCGCGACCGGCGGTGATCGACCGCGAGGTTCAAGCAAATGGATCGAGTCCTCGCTTTGTCCGCCACCGGGCGGATTCGCCGTGGCGAACCTGCTCGCCGGATTTCCGATTTGTTATCGTCGGGTCTCGGCGCGCGTGCTAAGTCTAAGCGAGAGGCGATGGACCAGCCGAGAACGGATGAAGATTTGGAATTGGTGGCGCGCGCCAAATCGGGCGACGCCAGCGCGTTCGACCAACTGGTGATCAAATACACGCCGCGCCTTTACGGCCTGGTTTATAACATGACCGCGAACCACGAGGACACGAACGATCTTTTACAGGACATTTTTTCCAAAGCATACAAAGCGATCCGTGGATTCCGCGGGAAATCGACCTTTTACACGTGGATTCATTCAATTGCGGTGAACATGACGCTGAATTTTCTCAAGAAACGCGGCCGCCGTTTTCAACTGAGCTTGGACGACGTGGATGCCAGCATCCAAAACGACAAGGAATTCCTCGAAGCCACGGCGACGAGCAGTCCGGTGCGAGAGGCCGATCTCTCCGAGCTGCAGCGAAGATTGAACGAGGCAATGATGAAATTGTCTGATGATCACAGAGCCGTGGTCACCATGTTCCATATCCAGGGAATGCCCCACGCGGAGATCAGTAAAATCTTGCGTGTCTCAGAAGGAACGGTACGTTCAAGGCTCTTCTACGCGAATCGACAACTGCAAAATTATCTGGACGAATTTCGGAGAAATCCTATTTGTTAACCCGTGCTGAAATGGACGAATTCAACGATAACGAGATCGCGAAGCTGCTTCGGTTGAAGCGGTACGAGCAACCGCCGCCTGGTTACTTCGAAAATTTTCTGCACGAATTTCATCGTCGGCAGCGCGATGAATTGTTGCGTCAGCCGCTTTGGCGAATTTGTCTGGATCGTGCTCAGGACTTGTTGCTTCGCTTGAACGTTCGTTCGTTGGCTTCTTATCCGGCGGCTGTCGCTGCAGTGCTGGTCTGCGCCGCAGTTATTTCGTTGAAGATTTATCAGCAACCGGAGGCCGCTCAGGTCGCGTTACAAAGTCCGCCGGCATTATCCACTTCGACGAATGATGAAGGAGAATGGACGCTTGGATCTCCGGTGGCCACCCGGATCTTCCGGACGCAACCGCTCCGCCGTTTTGATGCCAGCACCCAGACTCACTGGGCCACGACCCCGCCTCGTTACGTACTCGATAGCGTCCCCGTGAGTTATGAGCCGACGTTCAGATTCTAGGAGCACACCGGGTCATCCTGAGCGGAGCGAAGGATCTCTCTTCCGCGCGTGCAAGATCACAATCATTGCACTGATTTTCTGCTCAAGCGCGAGCCTGCTTTATGCTCAAGAGCAGTCCGCGGCGGTGATTAGTCACGAAGTCAAAGAAATTTTCGACCGCGCGAGCAAAGCGGTGGTTAAGATTCATGGTCTCGACCAACACAGCCCAATTTGTGGCACCGGATTTTTCATCGATCCTACCGGCACGCTTTACACAGCCTACACCGTAGGCGGGGAAGCGGATAATTTCACTGTCGAGTTCGCAGGTAAAAAATATCCCGCGCGTCAACTCGTGGCGGATGTTCGCAGCGGTACCGCGATGTTGACGATCGATGCTGCGACGCCCGCCTTGCCGATTGGAAAATCAGAAGAACTGGAAGTGGCGACGCCTGTAGTCACAGTTGGCTTCCCATTGGATTTGCCCGAGACGCCCAATTTCGGGATGATTGCCGGCTTCGATCAGAAATATCTCGGTCGCTATTTTTCGACGACACATCTGCGCGTCAATCTGCCCACCCAGCGAGGAGAGGCCGGTGCGCCGCTCTTGAATATGAAAGGGGAAGTTATTGGCATTCTCGTCAGCAGTCTCGAAAACAATTCTTCATGTTACGCCGTGCCAATCGAAGCGGCGGAGAAAATCCGGAGCGATTTTGTTCGTTTCGGCGAGGCCCGGCACGGCTGGATCGGGATTAACGTTTCCGAGGCTGCTCAACCGGTGGAAGGCTCGCGCGCGCAGATGACGCAGATTATGGAAGGGACGCCTGCGGCCCATTCCGGAATCAAACCTGGCGACGTTCTTTTGTCAGTGGGACGAAAAAAAGTAACTCAACCGGAAGATGTGCTCGACGCTTCGTTCTTCATCACCGCCGGCGACATCGTGCCGATCACAATCGTGCGCGGAAACAAGAAGCTAAAATTTGAAGTGCAAGCTGATCTTCATCCGGCCAGCAAGAACGTGCCGATGCTTTCCGACGGCACATGGGTTCCCGCGGCTGCCGACGCAAACCGCGCCATCCCTCTTAAACTCGACTCCGAGGCGCAACGCACGCCTTAGCAGACGGAAACACCGCGTTTATCGCAACAACATCTTCCGAAACTCCGCTTCGCCGATACTCTTTACGCCAAGTTCCTTCGCCTTGTCGAGCTTGCTGCCCGGCTCGGCGCCGGCGAGAACGTAATCGGTTTTCTTGCTCACGCTGCTGCTGACGTGTCCGCCGAGCGTTTCGATTTTTTCAGTAGCCTCGTCGCGGGTCATTGAAGGGAGCGTCCCGGTCAGCACAAAAGTTTTTCCAGCCAGCGGCAATTGAGCTGCTTTCTTCGCGGAGACTTTTTCGCTCTTTGGCTGAATTCCGAGTTCGTTTAACCGTCGTAGAATTTCCTTACCTGTCGCAGACGCAAAGAAGTCGAGGACGCTCTGTGCGACCATTGGCCCCACCTGCGTCACGATGCCATCCTTTCCGGCTTTGCTTTTGGATCGTTTGGCAAACCCGGCCTTGATTAATCGTTCGGCGATTTCTTTGGCGGATTCCCTTTGCTCCCGCTTCTGGTGATAATCCAGAATGTCTCGGAGCAATTGCGAGTGCGCGACGTCGTCGATGTTGTGGTGAAAACGGGCAAGCTGTGTTGCAGTGGTTTTCCCTACATCAGGAATTGCCAGAGCGAAGAGCCAGCGCGAAAGCGGAAAAGTTCTGGCACGCTCGATCGCATTAATCGCCTTGGTTGCGTTCTTTTCACCAAAGACGCGCGGCGCTTCCGCTGTGCCAAGATTCAATTTGGCAAGTTGCTCGACCTTTAGCTCGAACAGATCAAGCGGCTCACGCACGAACCCGCGCTCGACAAGCTTATCGGCTACAATTCCTCCCACGCTTTCGATATCGAGCGCGCTGCGTGCCGCGAAAAATTCTACGCGCCGCGTGGTCTGCGCCGGGCAATGAAGATTCTCGCAACGCCATGCCACAAATTCTGGGTCGCGCCGAATGGGCCCGCCGCATACCGGGCATTTGCCATGAATGTGCTTTGAAAAATGAAACGGCTCGGCGCGACGTGGCCGCTTCGATTTCACCACGTCAACCACCGCCGGAATCACTTCGCCCGCTTTTTCGATCACAACGGTGTCGCCGATCCGGATGTCTTTGCGCTTGATTTCATCCTCGTTGTGCAATGTCGCGCGCCCGACTGTGCTTCCACTTACCAGCACCGGTTCGAGCACGGCAACCGGTGTTAAAATTCCCGTGCGTCCAACCTGAATTACGATGTCCTTCAAACGTGTCTCGACACGTTCTGCTGCATACTTGTACGCGATCGCCCACCGTGGTGATTTTGCAGTAAATCCAAGCCGTTCCCGCTGCTCAAACGAATCGACTTTTATAACTGCGCCGTCAGTCTGATATGCGAAGCGGGCGCGAATATGGTCGAGCTCACGAATCGCGCTCAGGATTTCATCAACGGACCTGGCCACCCACCAGCGTTCACTCGTCGGCAGGCCCAGCTTTTTGAACAAAGGGAAAATCTCCGAGTGAAGGTCAACATCGATCCCCTCGGTCGCGCCGGTGCCGTAGAAAACAATGCCAAGCGGCCGCTTCGCGACGATGCCCGGATCCAAGTGCTTGAGTGAACCAGCGGCGGCATTTCTTGGATTCGCGAAAAGTGGTAGCCCAGCTTCGCTCCGCTCTTGGTTCAGTTTTTCGAAGCCGCGTTTGTCCATGTAAACTTCTCCGCGCGCTTCAAAAAGTTTCGGCGCTGCGCCGTGCAAGCGTTCCGGGATGGAGCGAATCGTCTTGATGTTTTGCGTAATATCGTCGCCGACGATGCCATCGCCTCGCGTGGCGGCATGACGAAGGCGCCCGTTCTCGTACAACAGGGAAACGGCGACGCCATCCACTTTTGGCTCGGCCACAACCGGGACTTTCTCGTCTGGCAGAAGACGAGTGATGCGCTTGTAAAAATTAGCCACTTCTTCTTCGGAATAAGTATTGTCGAGGCTAAGCATCGGCGCGCGATGCTGGATTTGTGCGAACGCCTCGAGCGGTTTTCCACCTACGCGCTGTGTCGGAGAATCCGGCGTAACGAGATCAGGAAATTGCGTTTCGAGATCGACGAGCTCCTTGTAAAGCCGGTCGTATTCACGATCGCTAATGAGTGGCGCGGCTTCTTCGTAGTACAGCCGGTCGTGCTTCCGAATCTCTTCGCGCAGTTGCTGGATGCGCTTGGTGGCTTCCTTCTTTTCCATGAATATTCTCCACGATACGAACGCGCGAAATCTCAGCAATGGTGGCGCACTTGCAGAGCAAGCGCATCGCTTGCCGTCTTCATCAAAGATAAAGAGACTCGCGGCAGGCGGTGCGCGTACCCTACAATCTGAATCGTGAAACCGCTTGAGCGAATTCTCGGAGTGGAAGGCGGCGGAACGAAAACCGGGTGGTGTCTCGTCGAACGGACAGATGCGACCTTTAGCGTTATCGGTCAGGGAAAACTACCGCCGTCAAATTTCCGATTGGAAACGCCGGACCGCTTGAAAGCGATCTTTCGCGAACTTCCCAGTGAAATCGATTGCGCCGGAGTCTTTCTTGCCGGATGTGGCACAGTCGAAGATCGACAGTCGCTTGCGCGACTTTGCGCGGAAATCTGGCCAAATGCAAAGATCATAACTGGCAGTGATCGCGAATCCGGGCTCGCCGCCGGTTTGGAGCACGGCGACGGAATCGTGGTGAGCGCTGGCAGTGGCTCTTCGGTTACGGGACGTCGCGGCGAGCGAATCGAAAAGGCTGGCGGCTGGGGACACATTCTGGGCGATACAGGCGGCGGTTATTTTCTCTCCATTCAGACGCTGCGCCTGATCTTGCATGAGTACGATCTGCACCGAACCGCGATGCCGTTTACGCCAAAAATTTTGCAGGCGCTGTCGTTGAACAATTTTGATGAACTCGTGCGCTGGGCGCAAACAGCCGACAAGATGGAACTCGCGCTGCTCGCGCCGGTGGTCTTTGAAGCCGCAGCCGGCGGCGAGCCTCGCCTTACACAGATCGTCGAAAATGGGGCGCAAGCCCTCTGCGATTACACTGAAGTCGTCGCTTCTCGTCTTCACTTGCTAGCGCCGAAAGTGGTGTTGATGGGCGGTCTTTTTTACCGAGACTCGATCTACACGCATGCATTTCGGCGCAGACTGAAGAAGAATCTTCCCGATGCTCGCGTGGCAATCTCGGAGCACGCTCCAGAATTTGGAGCTGCGTGGCTGGCAGCGGAAACCCGTGAGCACGTTACTTTCCAGCCAAAACTCTCTGAAAAGGAGATCGATAATCTGGCAGTGGCGCTGACCGAACAACGCAACCCGCGCTCAGAGAATTTGGAAAAACTGAGTCCATGCGAGCTAGTCGAACTTTTCGTCGAGGAGGAAAAATTTGTCCAGGATGCCTTGCGTGGAGCCATTATCGATCTTACCCGCGCTGTCGAAATAGCGACTGAATCATTGCGAATCGGTGGCCGCTTGTTTTATATCGGCGCCGGCAGCAGCGGACGCATTGGAGTTCTCGATGCAAGCGAGATCCCTCCAACGTTCGGCGCATCGGTGGATCTTGTGCAGGCGTTAATCGCGGGCGGTGTGACGGCTCTTTATCGAAGTGTAGAAGGCGCGGAAGACGAAGAAAGCGCCGGCGCGTTAGCGTTGGATGAACGCGCTTTAAAAAACGGCGATGTCGTGATTGGAATTACCGCGAGCGGTCGAACGCCGTTTGTGCTTGGGGCGCTCGCCCGAGCAAAGTCATTAGGCGCAAAGACGATTCTGCTTACCTGCAATCCAGCTGTAGTCGGCGTCGCTGACGCCGGCCGGCCGGGATCACCGCCCCCGGCTACAATAGCGAAGGTCGATCTTGTGATTACTCTCGTAGTTGGACCAGAACTTCTCACCGGATCCACGAGACTGAAAGCAGGCACAGCAACGAAAGTCGCTCTCAATATTATCAGCACGGGCGCCATGGTGATACTGGGTAAAGTGCGCGGTAATTTGATGATCGATTTGCGCACCACCAGCGCAAAGCTACGCGACCGCGCGACGCGGGTGGTGGCAGAGTTGGCCCAGTGCGATTACGATTCCGCGCGCCAGCAACTCGAGGCAGCGGACTGGAACTTGCGCACTGTGGCAGATCGGATCCAAAAGCTGTAACCGCAATTCCGGCCGCAGTATTTGGGATTTCCGTAGCGCGCAACCGCCGCCAGCGGCCGGTGTCAACCTTGCAGAATTCTTTACTCCGATAAGCGCACCGGAACTACCTGGCACGAAGCTAGGTATGACTTAACCGAAAGGAAACCTTATGCTCTGGACAATCTTTGTGATCTTGCTAATTCTCTGGCTGCTTGGATTAGTCAGCTCGTACACTTTGGGCGGGTTCATTCATCTCCTGCTCGTGCTCGCCATCATCGTACTGATTATCAATTTGATCCAAGGCCGGCGGCCGCTATAAACTCGGCAAGATGAAACCGGCCGGCATCGTCGGCATCATTCTGATCATCATCGGCATCGTGTCTCTGGTTTATGGCGGGTTCACCTACACGAAGCGCGAAAAGGTCCTCGAATTCGGTCCCATTCAGGCGACCGCAGAAAAAGAGCACACTATTCCTTTTCCCCCCGTGCTCGGCGGCATTTGTTTGGTCGGCGGGATCGTCCTTGTGATCGTCGGCAGCCGCAAAAGTTGATTGTGTCTAACCGTTCCCCACTCTCAGTACCGCGAACGATGTACTGCCTTTTCGGTTAAGATAAAGAAGGACGCCTCGCCTCGGATCAGCTTTGTTTAGCGCCTCGCGGAAGGATCGAACGTCGGTAACCGGTTTGCCGTCCACTTCGGTAATTACATCTTCGCGTTGAATGTCCTGTTGCGCGGCAAGACTGTTGTCCTCTACGTCCGTCACAATGACCCCTTGCGGCACGGCGAGGTGCAAGCGCTCTGCGACGTCCTTCGTTATTTCCTGCACCTGTAATCCAAATTTCCCGACGTCTGGCTGTTTCGGTTGGGTTGGCTGGATCGGCTCATTAGAAGCACGTGCAATTTCGCTCGGCAACTCACCAGTCTTAACAGGCACTTTAATCATCCGGCCTTTGCGCCAGACCGTCAGTTCGACACTTTGGCCAACTTTCTTTTTCAAAATCTGATGCTGAAGCTGCGAATCGGTTTCCACTGGAGTTCCATCCACATGCGTGATTACGTCGAAGGGACGCAGGTCGCTTCCCGATGCTGGCGTGTCTGCCTCGATTCTGCGGACAATTACGCCTTTGTCCGCCCCTTTGAATAAGTCGCGGATTTCTGGGTCGTCACCCAGCGTCTCGATACGAATGCCCAGCCAGGGCCGCACGATTTTGCGGCCAGCAATGAGCTCGGCGCCGATGTCTTTCGCCATATTAATTGGAATGGCGAAGCCGAGGCCGCGATTCATGCCGTTGATTAGCGTATTCATCCCGATCACCTTGCTGTCGATGTCGCATAGCGGGCCGCCGCTGTTACCAGGATTAATTGAGGCGTCCGTCTGCAAATAATCCGAGATGGAATAGTCGCGCGTCTGAAGTAATTTGCTGCGCCCTTTGCCGCTCACCACGCCATAAGTGAACGTGTAATCCAGCTTGAACGGCGCGCCGATCGCAAACGCAAACTGCCCCACCCGCACCACGTCGCTGTCGCCGAGCTGGACCACCGGCAAATCTTTGGCGTCAATTTTGATCACCGCAACGTCCGTCTTCTCATCGGTACCCACGACTTTTGCCGGAAACTCACGGCCATCTCGCAATTTCACGTCGATTTTGTCCGCGGCCTCAATCACGTGGAAGTTCGTGAAGATGTAGCCGTCTGGCCGAACAATGAAGCCGGAGCCTTCACTTTGGATCGGCCGGAGAGCGCCCGGGTTCCTCCGTGGGTTGTTTTCGTCAGGCGGACCCTGGAAAAATAAGTCGTCAAACGGCGAGCTGTCGCTTCCGTCGTTTTTCTTTGAGATTTCGATGATCACGACGCTTGGCGCCACGGTTTCGAAGACCTTCGCAAATGCGTTGTTCAATTGATGAACGACATCTTTGCCGGCTTCTGCTGCTGCGGCAGGAACGGTAGGAGTTGGGGCGACCTCAGGTTGCGCCGCAAACGATGTACTGATTGCAGAACACAGAACTAAAATGGACAAATGCATGGGTTGGAACTTGGACAGCATGGAACATGCAACGTTCAACTGGTCGCGTCCACTCCCCGCTTACTCAAAAACGGCCTCGCAATTCAATCCCAGCAGTACTATATTCCTTGACGAAACTCGTATAATTCCCGGCCCAACCCTGTTTATGCGCGCGTTCAAGAGGCGATTTGTCTTTGGGGCAGGCGTTGTTGTACTTTTGATATTGTTTTGGGCGATAGCGGTTGGCCCAGAGCCGCCTGCGCGCATTTCCATCTCGCCCGGGGAACTGGTTCGCGCGGTCACGATTCAGCGCGATTCGCTCATCGACTTGTGCTTGATGGATCGTGTCGATCCAAATGGCCGTGACGCGGAGGGGCGAACGCCGTTGCTGATCGCGACGTCGCAGGAGGATTGGAAAACTGCGCGGCGACTCGTTGACGCCGGGGCGCTTGTTGATCTCGCCGACAAGAGCGGTTTCACCCCCCTGATGGCAGCTGCAGAGCACGGCAATATCGACCTGTTCCGATTGCTTCTCGCGCGCACAGCCAATCTGCATGCGGAGACGCGGACTGGTGACGGACGTGATCTTCTGGGGATGGCACTAGACGGCGGCAATCCGGAGGTCATCCAGACTGTGCTCGACCGCTTGCCGGCGATGCCCGAGTGGAGAAATAGTACGCGGCGCGCTTTGAACGCAGCGCTGCAAACTGGCGACAAAAAACAAATCCGGCTGCTCCTCAGCAAACATACACCGCCTCCGACGCCTGAAGGCAAGAGGGTGCCGTTTCTTGCCTATGCTATTGCGAGCAACAACTCCTCTCTTTTCAGCACGCTCCTGGCTTGCGGAGCCGATCCGAACACGGTTCTTCCCTCCCATTGTGACAACGATTTTCTGGCCATGCTCTCGTCGAAATCGCTTCGCAGCTATGTGGAAGAAGACAGGAACCTTTCCGTAGTCATGCTTGCCGCCGGGCTTGGACAGGACGACTACCTGCGCGCTCTGCTCGATGCAGGTGCCAACCGGAACCGACTGACGAGCCGGGACAAGATGTCTGCTTTGGATATTGCCGCCGAGACGGGTCACTGGCGCGCCGCACAAATTCTTCTGGGCAGCGGGCCATCGCCGGATCGCTTGCGTCTCGAAATTTCTCTCGGTTTGCAACGGGTTGCCCTTTTTAAGGACGGCGTGCCAGTGTATCACACACAATGTTCGACTGGCCGATCAGGTTATTCGACGAAAAGGGGCGAATTTGTGATCACCAACAAAGACCGATACCATCGTTCCACGATCTACCATGTCGACATGCCGTATTTCATGCGACTGAGCTGCCTTGATTTTGGAATGCACGCAGGCTACGTGCCGAATCATCCGGCATCACACGGCTGCATTCGGTTACCAGAGGAAGCTGCTCGCAAGTTTTTTTCCGAACTTCCGGTCGGCACGCTTGTGACGGTGCAATAAGGCGACGGGAGTTTGCCTGGCGGAAATCCGACGTCGCAGAGAGGCGTCTCTGATTTCTTGAATCCAGACTGTGCCTTGCGGCATCTTAATAGAAATCGATGGAAGCAGATAATATCGGAGCATCGTTTCCCCTCAGGACCAATCAGACTTCGGTGGCAAAGATTTCACGCGCTACGTGGGCGGGACTATTCCTCTCACTGTTCGCGATGGTCGTGATTCGCCATGCTTTCGCGTTTCTTGTACCCGAGATCACTTTTGCCGCGGCAATTCTGAAGGAAACGCTGATCTGGGCCAGCGCAGCCGCTCTCCTTCTTATTATCTGTCGCGGCGAACGGCTATCGTTTAGGTCGATCGGCCTTAGCACATGTCGCTGGTGGAAATCGATTGCCTGGGGATTGGTGATCGCAGTCGCATCGGCCGCAGTCGTCGGAGGCCTTGCTTATGTCACTGGCTACGGGCATGGCCCCGGCTCTGCAGCGTTCGAGAAACTGCCGCTCTGGTTAGTTACGCTCATCGTTTTTCGAGCCGGAGTGGTGGAAGAATTATTTTATCGCGGTTATGCGATCGAACGGCTGCGGATGGTGGGGCTTGGGCGGTTCTGGTCCGTCACAATTCCCTTGGTGATCTTTTCGCTTGGCCATTGGTCCGGAGGCGCTGCAAATATTCTGATCGCGCTAGCAGCGGGGATAATCCTGACGGGATTCTATTTGTGGCGTCGTGATCTGGTGGCCAACATGATCGGCCACGGCTTGGTGGACTTCGTTGCTAACGTTGTGCCAAGACTTTTTTCCTGACGGCGGCAGGTTACAAGGATGACAAGCCGACGGCGGCGGCAGCATATGAAACCTTTAATCTTGTTCGCACCCGGTGCAGGCGCACCGTCGTCCCATCCCTGGATGCAAAATTGGAAAGTTCGTTTGTCCGAAATCGGTGACGTTGAGACTTTCGATTATGACTACGTGCGCAAGGGCCGGAAACGCCCCGATCCTTTGCCAAAACTGATCGCGGCACATCGCAAAGCATTAGACCGGACGCGAGAACGATATCGGGCTGAAGCGACAATCTTGATCGGCAAGAGCATGGGTGGCCGCGTTGGGTGTCATGTGTCGCTCGAAGAAAAAGTGGATGGACTTGTTTGTCTCGGGTATCCGCTCTGCGCGATGGGCGATCGGACAAAGCTCCGTGACGAAGTTTTGCGCGCGCTGACGACGGCAATCTTGTTTGTCCAAGGCACACGCGATTCGCTTTGCCCGTTGGATCTTTTGGAGCGGGTTCGAGCCGACATGAAGGCAGCAAACTTTTTGCACATCGTTGAAGGCGGCGACCATTCCTTACGCGTACCGAAACACCAGCTTCAAGGAACGAGCAAAACGCAGGAAGATATCGATCATGAGATTCTTAAAGCCATCAATGGGTTTGTTGACCAATTGCCAACGTCCGCAGATTAGATGGAGATGAGGAGAAACAGGACAAAGAAGCGGAAGCGGAAGCCGAGTCAGGTTTCCATTCGCTCTGGTCAGGTCGAGTTCGTCAAAGTCGGGACAGACGCCTGGCGGTGGCGCGATGTGTATCGCTGGCTCCTCGGTTTAAGATGGCCGCAGTTCGCCGCGTTTGTCGCCAGTCTTTACGTCGGGCTAAATCTTTTTTTCGCCGCGCTGTACAGTCTCCAGCAAGACAGTATCGCCGGCAGCACTGGTGGGCATTGGTTTTTTGATTGCTTCTTCTTCAGCGTGCAAACGCTGGCCACGGTTGGCTATGGCCACATGTATCCGCAAACGCTTTACGGTCACATCGTCAGCACCGTCGAAATCATGACCGGAATATTTTTACTCGCGGCGATGACCGGCCTCATTTTCGTTCGCTTTTCGCGCCCGATCGCGCGCGTTGTATTCAGTAATTCCTTGGTGGTTGCGCCGTTGAATGGGAAGCCGACGCTCATGGTGCGAATCGGCAACGAAAATCAGCACAGCATGGTCGAGGCCGAGTTCCGGGTCATGTTCTCGCGAGATGAACCGTTGCTCGAAGGCGGAGATTTCCGCTACTTTTATGTTCTCAAACTCCATTTCGATCGGCTGACGGTTTTTCCCGCGGCGCTAACTCTGCGGCATACAATTGACGACAAGAGTCCGCTTTTTGGCGCGACTGTTGAGTCTCTCGAAGCCAACCGTGCGCTATTTCTAGTATCAGTGGTTGGAATTGATCCGGTCCTCGCAGCGTCGGTTCAAACGCAAAAGGATTACACGTGGCGCGATATTCAATTCGGCCACCGCTTTGTCGAAATCTACACCGAGCACGGCGGCGGTCGGCTCACCGTGGATTACGGCCGCCTTCACGACACCGAGCCAGCGCCGTAAGCTTCATCGCTAGCTGGATTCGAATTCCAGACACTCGTCACTCTATTCAGGCGGAATGAGAATGATCCGCGCAAACTGGAACATTGCGGTGATGATTTGCAAGACAATCCCAGTGAAGAATGGCCAGAACGCATCGAGGAAAGCAGTGTTGTACAATTGCAAGAGGTTTGCGGCTATCCCGAGGGTCCCGAACAGATAAAACACGAACCGGGTTGCGTGCTCATGTTGTATTTGTTGCAGATCCAAACGACGAAAGATTTTCGCCATCGTCACGGCGAACAGCAAAAACATCACGAAAGCGAACCCGCTGCACCATCTCCAAATGCCTGCCGGCGCGGGCCTGACCGTCAGCAGCAGCAGGCCGATCATACATAATATGAGGGGGAGAATTGAATTACTCAGGAGCAGCCGCAGCCGGAGTTTTTCGATCGGCGACCACTCATGGACGGATCCACTTCGAAAAACAACTACCACTCCGGCAAAACCAGCCAGCGTGACAGCGATCTGCGCAGCAATGCCAAGAGCTTCGCCCGGTTCCATGATTGGATGAGTTCAGCGCTTCACAGCGAATTGTGGAAGCATTTTATTGTCTGCGGATTTACCGATTCTGGTGGGAGGTACTGTCGATTTACGCCTGTTTGCCAGCCATGGTCCCTGCGACTGCGCGACGAAGGCAGTCTGGTTCTTGAGCGCGGCGGGTTTCGCTCTATTTTAGAATGACATGTCGATTTTGCGGATGTCGCTCGTGGTTCTTTTGCTCGGCACGATAAGGCTTTGCGCCGCGGCATCGCCGGCCGAACAAAAAGTTCTCGATGCGATCGGATCGCCAAGTTTAAGTGTGGTTCATCTCTGGGCGCCATGGTGCCCAAATTGCCAGGCTGAATTGAAAAACGGTGGCTGGCTCAAACTGATCAAAGACAATCCGCAGGTGCATTTTTACTTCGTTTCTGTCTGGAACAGCGGCGAGGACGGACGCGGGATGCTGACAAAATTCGGCATCGCAGATCAACCGAACGTGACAATCCTGGCCGATCCCGGTCCGCGGGGCAAAGATCACATCAAGCAATTTATCGGCTTGCCGCTTTCCTGGATTCCCACGACATGGGTGTATAAAAAGGGCGAGCTCCGTTATGCGCTGAACTACGGCGAAGTCCACTTTCCGATCTTGCAGCAGTTCCTCGTGGACAGCCAATCCGAATGGTCACACAAAGGTGAACCGCAAATCGAGTAAATTTTTCGAATGACCCAGACTTCTGTTGCTTGGTCGATTTCGCACGGCAAACCGCCTGCGATCCTTTCGCTGATCGGCGATACACCATTAATGGAGGTTACGCAGTTCGACACTGGGCCGTGCCAGCTTTTTCTCAAGCTCGAAAATCAAAATCCGACCGGCTCCATCAAGGATCGCATCGGGTTGTCGATGATTGAGGCCGCGGAGCGCGACGGAAGTTTGGAGCCAGGTGGCACAGTGATTGAAGCGACGGCGGGCAATACCGGGCTTGGGCTGGCGCTAGTTGCTGGTGCAAAAGGCTATCGCGTTTTGCTGGTGATCCCCGACAAGATGTCGCAGGAAAAAATCTCACATGTAAAAGCGCTTGGTGCAGAAGTCCGGCTAACACGCTCTGACGTCACACGCGGTCATCCAGAGTATTATCAGGATATGGCCATGCGGTTGGCGGGAGAAATTTCTGGTGGCTTCTACGTGAATCAATTCGGCAACCCGGCAAATCCGCTCGCGCATGAACGCACCACCGGTCCGGAGATTTGGGAGCAAATGCGACACGATGTTGACGCCGTCGTTGTCGGGGTCGGCTCCGGCGGCACCTTGACCGGACTCGGCCGATTCTTCAACCGGGTTAAACCGCGCCGCGGGATCGAAATGATCCTGGCCGATCCGAAAGGTTCGGTATTGTACGAATACGTTAAGACCGGCAAACTGGTGGAATCGGGGAGTTGGGCTGTCGAGGGCATCGGTGAGGATTTTATTCCCGAAATTGCCGACATGTCGTTGGTGACGGATGCGTTTGAAATTGATGACGAAGAGAGTTTTTCAACTGCGCGCGAGCTGCTAAAACGCGAAGGAATTTTCGGCGGCTCATCCACCGGCACGCTGGTCGCAGGCGCTCTTCGCTATTGCCGGGAGCAAACAAAGCCGAAACGCGTGGTTAGCTTGGTTCCCGATACCGGCAACAAATATCTGTCGAAAATGTACAACGATTTCTGGATGGCTGAGCAAGGTTACATTCACCGGCAGCCGCATGGTGATTTGAGTGATCTGATCTCACATCGCTACGAAGCCGGCGAAGTGATCACCGTTGGCCCCGAGGACACATTGCTGACTGCCTTTAAACGAATCCGTGACTCAGATGTTTCGCAACTTCCGGTCGTCGATCAAAATGGGCGCGCAATGGGCATCATCGATGAATCCGATCTGCTTGTGAAAGTGCATCGGGACCCGACGCATTTTAACGATCCAGTCAAAACAGCCATGACCGACAAGCTTGAGACACTTCGGCCTGCGGCAAAGATCAAAGATTTGCTGGACGTGTTCGATCGTGGCCGTGTGGCAATCGTGATGGAGGACGATAAATTTCTCGGGCTGATCACCCGCACCGATTTTCTCTCATATTTGCGGCTGCACATGCCGAAACACTGAATCGCTGATTACGCGGGTAGCCTAGGCAGAAGTCGATCATCGGACTTCTTTTCCTAAATTTTATCCGCGCTATCGGCGTCATTCGTTGTTAGACTGAACCGAAATGAAAAGGCAACAAGGTTTTGCGACCCGCGCGATTCATGCCGGGCAGGAACCCGATCCCTCTACCGGTGCGGTGATGATGCCCATTTATGCAACATCGACGTACGTGCAGGAAAGCCCGGGCAAGCACAAGGGCTACGATTACGCGCGCTCGATTAATCCGACCCGGCTCGCCTACGAACGCTGCATTGCCGATTTGGAAAGCGGCACCCGCGGGTTCGCATTCGCATCGGGTCTTGCTGCAATGGCGACAGTCCTTGAACTGCTCGAGAGCGGTTCACACGTCGTTGCAAGCGACGATCTTTACGGCGGCACGTTCCGCTTGTTCGACAGAGTGCGCTGTCGTTCGGCTAATCTTGATTTTGGTTATGTCGATCTTAGCAACGCGAAAGATCTTGAGCGCGCAATCAAACCAAATACGCGCATGATTTGGATCGAAACGCCAAGCAACCCGCTGCTCAAACTGATTGACCTCGAAGCCGTCGCAAAAATCGCGCGTAAGCGCAAGATCATTTCCGTTTGCGATAACACGTTTGCGACTCCGTGGATTCAACGCCCAATTGAAGCCGGCTTCGACATCGTCGCCCATTCCGCCACCAAATATCTTAATGGACATTCCGATCTGGTGGGCGGCGTTGTTGTGGTCGGCGAAAACAAAGAACTCGCCGATCAAATCGCGTTCTTGCAAAATTCCGTAGGCGCAATCGCTGGCGCGTTTGACAGTTTTCTTGTGTTGCGCAGCCTGAAAACGCTGCCGCTGCGCTTGGAGCGGCATTGTGCAAACGCACTGGAAATTGCGCGCTGGCTGGAGGACGAGTCGCGGGTAAAATCCGTCCGTTATCCTGGACTGAAGTCGCATCCGCAACACGACCTTGCCCGGCAACAAATGCGCGGCTTCGGCGGCATCGTGACAATTATGCTGAAGACGGATCTTGCCGGAACAAAACGTTTTCTGGAAAACACGCGCCTATTTGCGCTCGCTGAAAGTTTGGGCGGCGTCGAGAGTCTCGTTAATCATCCTGCCATCATGACGCACGCTTCAATGCCCAAGGAGCACCGCGAGGCTCTCGGCATCACAGATTCACTGGTCAGACTCTCGGTTGGCGTGGAAGACGTGCGTGATTTGATCGACGATTTGAAGACCGCACTGGGGGCTATTTGAGGGGTGGGTTACAATCACCGAGCGCGATGTTAAGTGTAGGCGCCGAAGGCGCAATCTCGCCGTCGTGCTCCGGAGGCCACAATCGATCTCGCGCTTCTCGATGCGTGAATTAAGGTTTCGTTCCGATGGGCAACACTTTCGGTCAGCTTTTCCGCGTCACGACGTTTGGCGAATCGCATGGCGGCGGCATTGGGGTGGTGATCGATGGCTGCCCGCCGAAGATCTACATCAGCGAAGTGGACATTCAGCGTGAGCTCGACCGGCGTCGGCCGGGTCAGAGCAAAATCACCACACAACGCAAAGAGGAAGACCGTTGCGAAATTCTTTCCGGCGTGTTTGAAGGCAAAACGCTCGGCACGCCCATTGGAATTCTGGTGCGCAACAAAGATGCACAGCCAGACGATTACGCGGAGATCGCCGAGAAATTTCGGCCGTCACATGCCGATTTCGCGTACACTGCTAAATACGGGATTCGAAATTGGCAGGGCGGTGGTCGCGCCTCAGCGAGGGAAACGGTCGGCCGGGTTGCAGCTGGCTCGGTGGCGAAAAAGATATTGTCGATCTTGTACAGGGATTTCGAGATCGTCGCGTACGTCGCGCAGATCCACGATATCCCTGCAAAGATTAACCGTTCCGTCGTAAAGCTGAAGGACATTGAACGTAATGTGGTTCGCTGTCCGGACACGCCAACGGCAAAGAAAATGGAGTCACTGATCGAGCGCATTCGCAGTGAAGGAGATTCAGTTGGCGGTGTGATTGAATGTGTTGTTCGCGGTATTCCCGCCGGACTCGGCGAGCCGGTGTTTGACAAGCTGGAGGCAGACTTGGCGAAGGCAATGATGAGCTTGCCCGCAACGAAAGGATTCGAAATCGGTTCCGGCTTTACGGCTACGCGAATGCGTGGATCGCAGCACAACGATCCATTTGAAATCCGCGGCGGTAAAATTCGCACGGCGACCAATAATTCCGGTGGCGTGCAAGGCGGGATCAGTAACGGCGAAGAAATCTATTTTCGAGTCGCGTTTAAACCGACCGCGACGATCGCGCACGAGCAGAGAACCGTGACCATCTCGCAACGGAAAACCAAGCTCGCAGCGGGCGGCCGCCATGATCCGTGTGTGCTACCGCGAGCGGTGCCAATTGTCGAAGCGATGGCTGCAATCGTCCTTTGCGATCACGCGCTGCGTCAGAACGCGATTGGATTATCCACTGATCGAACCCAAACCGGAGTGGATGAAATACATTAC
Source organism: Verrucomicrobiota bacterium (assembly GCA_046734045.1). GTDB lineage: Bacteria > Verrucomicrobiota > Verrucomicrobiia > Chthoniobacterales > UBA10450 > Udaeobacter. The sequence continues at coordinate 15,744 of JBKPQL010000087.1, read as the reverse complement.
GACCATCGGTCTTGAAGTGCACGTTCAGCTAAAGACGCGCTCGAAGATGTTTTGCGCGTGCCCAGTTGAATTCGGCGCCGAGCCAAACACGCATACCTGTCCAGTCTGTCTCGGCTTGCCGGGTGCGTTGCCGGTGATGAATCATGAGGCGTTGCGCATGACGGTGCTCACCGGGCTCATGCTCAGCTGCGATATCGCGCCTGTCTGCAAGTTCGACCGCAAGAATTATTTCTATCCGGACATGCCGAAGAATTATCAGATTTCGCAATACGACATGCCGCTTTGTAGCAACGGTAGCGTGCCGCTACACAACCTCGCTTATCCGAAGGACGCGCAGGAAAATATCGCCACGCCGGACAAGGAAGTGCATCTCGTGCGAATTCACCTCGAGGAAGACGTGGCCAAAAGTTTTCATTTCGAAAACAGCACGGGCATCGATTTCAATCGTGCCGGCACGCCATTAATGGAGATTGTCACGCAGCCGGAAATCAATTCGCCAGAGGAAGCGTTCGCGTTCCTCACATCGCTCAAGCAAATTTTGATTTATGGCGGCGTCAGCGATGCCGACATGGAAAAAGGGCAACTCCGATGCGACTGCAATGTTTCCGCGCGACCTGCAGACCAGGCCGGACTCGGAGTGAAGATTGAGATCAAAAACATGAACTCGATCAGCGGGGTACGGCGCGCGCTTGCTTATGAGATTCAGCGGCAAAGTAGCGCGCTGGAGAGCGGCGAAAAACTCGACCAGGAAACTCGCGGCTGGGACGACGCTGCCGGCAAAACATTTCTCATGCGCACAAAAGAGTTCGCACATGACTATCGCTATTTTCCTGATCCCGATCTGGTGCCGGTGAAGACCGAAGTTCTTCTGGCCGATGTGCGGTCGCGCGTGCCTGAATTGCCAAAGACGAAGCGGGCGCGTTTCGTCGAGCAATATCAAGTGAGCGCGTATGACGCAGGCGTTCTTGCAAACGATCTCGATCTTGCGCGCTATTTTGAAGCGGCCGCCAAAGGCGCAAAGAAACCGAAGAACGTCGCCAACTGGATTCTGAATGATTTGCAAAATGCGTTAGGCGAGGCGGGCAAAACCATCAGCGATTGTCCGATCCTGCCGGAAGCGCTGGATGAGTTGGTCAATCTAATCGACAGCGGCAAAATCAGCGGAAAACAGGCGAAGGACGTTTTCGCGGAGATGTTTGCGACGGGCAAAGGAGCAGCCACGATTGTAAAGGAAAAAGGAATCGAGCAATTGAGCGATGTGAGCGCGATTGAAGCGCTCTGTGATGAAGTGTTAGCCGCAAATCCAAAGCCCGCCGCCGATTTTAAAGCGGGCAATCTCGCGTCGCTGAATTTTCTCAAGGGGCAACTCATGAAATTGTCGAAAGGAAAAGCCAATCCGCAGCTGGTGGGCGAGATTTTGGAAAAGAAGCTGCGATCCTAATTGCGGCCTGTTCTCGTTGTCATGTCGAGCGGAGTCGAGGCATCTCTTGTTAGAATGATTAGAAATTCTTCGGCTTCGCTTCGCTACGTTCAGAATGATACGAGCGGATCGGCGAAGAAATTGTAACTGTGCGAATCTTGATCGCCCCCGATAAATTCAAAGGAACGCTGGATGCGCGAGAGGTTGCGGAGATCATCGCAAAAGGCCTGCGCGATGCTCTGCCCGATGCAAAACTCGACATCGCGCCCATGGCCGATGGCGGTGAGGGCACTGCGCAAGCGATTTGCGATATACGCGGATGTTCATGGGTCAAGTGCAAGGCGCACGATGCGCTCGGCCGGGAAATCGACGCACGTTATGGATGGATCGAGGACGAAAAACTCGCCGTGATGGAAATGAGCGAGGCGGCCGGAATGCGCCGCATCTCCGAGGATGAGCGGGATCCGATTCGCGCAAGCACCTATGGTGTAGGCGAGATGCTCCAGTATGCGGCGCGCCGTGGTGCAAGTGAAATCATCATCGGTCTTGGCGGAAGCGCGACCAATGATGGCGGTTTCGGCATGGCGCGAGCGCTGGGCTTTCGATTTCTTAAGCAAGAGCAAGAGTTAACAGGCGCGGTCACTGAGCTGACTGGTCTTGAGCGAATTGAGAGACCCAACGATTTGGCGTTGCCGAAGATTATCGCGGCAGTCGATGTAAAGAATCCGTTGCTTGGCCGGAATGGTGCGACGCGAGTGTTTAGTCCGCAGAAAGGTGCGAGCAAAGAGGAGATCGATGTTTTGGAACGCGCGTTAACCAGAGTTGCCGACATCGTCGCGAAAGAATTCGGTTTTGATTACCGCGACAAACCGGGCACAGGCGCGGCAGGTGGACTCGGCTTTGGTCTAATAAGTTTTTGTGGCGCAAAAATTCGGCGGGGCTTCGATGTTGTTGCGGAAGCTGTCGGGCTCGAACGGAAAATGAAAGATGTCGATCTTGTGATTACGGGCGAGGGGAGTTTAGATCGGCAAACGCTCGAGGGAAAAACACCGGCGGGCGTGGCGCAGCTGGCGCGAAAGCTTGACAAGAAGGTTTTCGCGATTGCTGGGTGTACCGATGGAAATCGATCGGTACACGAGTTGTTTAATCGAGTCTGCGAACTCGCGCGAAAGGGAATGAGCAAGGAAGAACAGATGAAGCGCGCTGCAGAGTTGTTGCAGGAGAAAGCGCGAGAGCTCGCACATGATTTGTAGGGCCTTTCTGCGAGACACAGAGACTTGCGACCGGCGTCCGCCGCGGCGGATGCCTTACAGAGTTAGTAACATTCGCGGAACTGTTTGGCTGTTTCCACGTAGCTCCACGCCCAGCGCGCGATGTCTTTTTGTTCATCGGCAGTAAGCTCCCGGCGGATTTTCGCAGGTGACCCGAGCACCAGTGAGCCGGGCGGGATTTTCATTCCGATCGTGACAAGCGCGTTTGCGCCGATGATGGAGCGCGCGCCAACCTCAACATCGTCGAGAATGATGGCGCCCATGCCGACGAGCACTTCGTTGTCGATCTTGCACGCGTGCACGACGGCGTTGTGTCCAACCGTGACCAGCTCGCCTACGACTGTGGGATAATTGGTATCCACGTGGACAACAGCATTGTCCTGAACATTGGACCGCGGTCCGATGATGATGCGGTTGATGTCGCCCCGCAGCACGGCGCCATACCAAGCGCTTGATTCTTCTTCGAGAATCACATCGCCGAGCACGGTGGCGCCGGGGACAATCCACACGCTGGAATGGATCGTCGGGCCTTTTTTCAAACGGGCTGCAATGCCAGCGTGTCCTGTGGGCAGTGAATCAGGCTCAATGTGCATTTTGGATTTGATGTTGAATGCTCAATCTCAGATTTGCAATCGGCGAATTCCGACACGGCGCGCGCCGGCCGTTACGCCGCTTTCAAAATGTGTTTGATGCCGCGGATGGGGATGACGACCCAACTGGGCCGATTGTTGAGTTCGTAGCCGATTTCGTAAACAGCTTTATCCAGCAGATAGGCTTCGAGCATGATTTGCAGGTCGTCGCTGTTTTGCGGGATAAAAATTGCGCCAGCTGTCGTTTTCAAATAACTCTGAAAAAAGATGCTGCTGATCTGGCGGTACCAAAGATCGGCCCAGCGTTCCAGAAATGGGACGTCCTCCTTGCGCATGGCGGGCTGCCAGAGCGCGCTATAGGCAGCGTATTGAAACGAGCGCATCATGCCGGCGACATCGCGCAACGCAGAGCGTTTCAGCTTTCGCTCGCTTAACGCGCGGGCCGGTTCGCCCTCGAAATCGGTGATGATGAAGTCCTTCCCGGTATATAGCAATTGGCCGAGATGATAATCGCCGTGGATGCGGATTTTTGCGGCGTTAGTCTTTCGGTCGAGAAGGCGTTTTTCGCGCTCGTGAATCTCCTTTTCTGCCGCGAGAACTTCTCTTGCTTCCTTCCGCAACGCCTCGGGCACGTCGCGCAATCTCTTTTCTAACAATGCAAAATTACGCCGCAGCAACGCTCGCATATTTTGGTATGCGGAGCGCTGGGCCATGACGTTGAACGGCTCCGGAGCGAAGGCCGGCTCGTCCGGACGCGACGCGAGTGCGATATGCAGTTCACCGGTGCGTTGGCCCGATAATATAGCCTTTTCTGGGTAAATTCCGCCGATCAGCTCATCCAGAAGGGCGCCCGGCGGCGTAATTTCGTCCTGCAAATCGGCCTTCCGGGCAAGCACGCGTTCGTAATAGCGGCCTACCGCATCGAGCGTCAGCCTCCAACCGTCGCTCTCGCTGGCGATCGCGCTCAGCAACAAACAAATGACTGTTGGCTCGGACTTGCCGCGGCGATATTCGAGGACACCGTTAAATGCAGGCACGTTTTGGAAATTGGCGCGCTCCGTCAGAAAGCGCGTAATTTCCACATCAGGATTCACGCCGTCTTCGAGCTTGCGATAGAGTTTCAGGAAAAATTTGTTGTCGAGTAGCATTGCCGAATTGCTCTGCTCTCCACCGAGAACCTGGGACCGTAAAATTTCCGGTGCGCCATCAGGAGAAAGCGTACTCCCAGGATTTCCAATCAATTCACCGGATTTTCCCCGATATCTTTCGTGTCGCGTGATCGCCCGGAAGAGTTGCACCCGAAATTTCTCGTCCCAGATCGCGTCATGGAGCACTGTTTCTTCCGATCCGCTAAAGCGCGCAATGATTGCAGCTGGGGTCGTTTGGGCGATGGCACGGGCAGCATCGCCAGTCGTGATTTGAACTGGAAATGTGTAAGTCTCAGTGGGCCCATCCAAGTAGCTCATCTCGACGAGCCAGATTTGCGTGGCGTCAGCTTCGGGTGACATGGGCACTTGCTCGATCACACGCATCTGGCGAAGAGTCCGCGCCTTCGAGCCAAACCAGCGGCAATTCTGAATGTAGGATGGCAAAATTTCGCGCTCGAAGTTTGCTCGGGTGCCCTCGGTTAACATCACTTCGAGTTTGGCTGCCGCTTCAATCGTCGGGACGCGCCGTTTTTGTAAGGCGCGTACGGCGGTTGGTTGTGGCCGGATGGCAAACCAGTAGAAGGCGTGGGGACCGAGCATAATCGGGTAACGCGATTTTCTGATTCGCGGAAAATAGTTTTGGCTAAAAACTTCCATAAGCCTGCTGCCGGAGAACCGTGAAAGATCAAGCTGAGCGGATTGCGCAAACCGTGAGAGATTTACGACAACAAGGATGGTCTCGTTGTCGTAACGTCGCAGAAAGGCGAGCACCTTGGGATTGTCCGGATAGAGAAATTCGAGCGAGCCGCGCGAGAATGCCTTGAAATTTTTTCGCATAGCAATCACGCGGCGCATCCACCAGAGCAGCGAGGACAAATTCTTCTGCTGATTTTCGACGTTAATCGCTTCGTAGTGGTATTCGGGATCGATGATGATCGGCAAGTAGAGCTGTTGCGGATTTGCTTTGGAAAAACCGGCGTTGCGATCGGAGCCCCATTGCATCGGAGTGCGGCAGCCGTTGCGATCGCCGAGATAAAAATTATCGCCCATGCCGATTTCGTCACCGTAGTAGAGGATCGGCGTGCCCGGCATGGAGAAGAGCATGGTGTTGAGCAGTTCGATTTTGCGCCGGTTATTGGCGAGGAGCGGCGCGAGTCGGCGGCGGATGCCCAGATTAATCCGTGCGTGTGGATCGTTTGCATAAACGCGCCACATGTAATCGCGCTCCTCGTCGGTGACCATTTCCAGCGTCAACTCGTCGTGATTGCGCAGAAACATCGCCCACTGGCAATTGTCGGGAACCGGCGGCGTTTGTTCGAGAATATCGATGATCGGAAAGCGATCCTCCATTTGCAGTGCCATGAACATCCGCGGCATCAGCGGGAAATGAAAACTCATGTGCGACTCATCGCCGTCTCCGAAATAAGCTACGGCATCTTCGGGCCATTGATTTGCTTCCGCGAGCAGCATTCGATTTGGAAATTTTGCGTCAATATGCGCCCGGAGCTTGCGGAGATATGCATGTGTCTCCGGAAGATTCTCACAGCTCGTGTCCTCCCGTTCGTAAAGGTATGGCACGGCATCGAGTCGGAGGCCATCCACGCCCATGGCCAACCAAAAATCACAAACCTTCTCGACTGCTTCGTGAACGGCGGGGTTATCGAAATTCAGTTCCGGCTGATGCGAATAAAAGCGGTGCCAGTAATACGCTTTTGCCACGGGATCCCACGCCCAGTTCGATGTCTCGAAGTCTTTAAAAATGATGCGCGCATCCTTATATTTTTCAGGCGTATCGCTCCAGACATAAAAGTCTTTATAGGCAAGATCGTCGTTGTACCCGCGGGCGCTGACTGCGGCGTCCGATGTCGATCCGCCACGGCCTGAGCCACCGACCCCGGCTACGGCTACAGCGCGGCGAGATTTTTGGAACCACGGATTTTGGTCGGATGTGTGATTGATCACGAGTTCGGTAATCACGCGCAGATTCCGCTGATGGGCCGCGTCGAGAAACGCGCGAAAATCATCGAGCGTACCTAAGTTCGGATTGACGTCGAAATAATCCGCAATGTCGTATCCATCGTCGCGCATGGGCGACGGATAGAAAGGCAGAAGCCAGATGGCGGTGATGCCCAGCTCCTGTAGATAATCCAGTTTTTCGATGAGTCCGCGAAAATCGCCCATCCCGTCGCCGTCGCTGTCGCAAAAGGTCTTGACGTGCAGCTCATAGATGACCGCGTCCTTATACCACAGCGGGTCGACAGTTGTTTCGCGCCCATTTGCTACCATGCGTTTAATCTTCCCCCTTCGTGGCTCAATTAGTCTTGGTATGGGCGGCGTCAAGCTTTATCACGAGGCGCACCAATTGAAGGTGGTAGTGTTTGTCAACTCGCGAATGCTCTCGGAGTCAATTGTCAGTTCGGATCGTCGGGTGGATCGAATTTCCTCCGTGCGTATGAGCCGTCTCTCTTGGACGATGGGGTGCGAAAGCTGTGGACGAATGAGCGATCCAGCCTGATTGCTTCCGGATGCATCGCAAAACGAAGGCACGACAGGCGCGTGTCGCAAAGCCAAAAAATCGCAGACGGCCATCGCCGATTCGCCGGCGAACCTGGCGCAAAGAGCGCGTGCGCGTCACAAGACCGAAGCTGCGACGTTTCTCCGCTCCGCAGCAGCTCGAACCAGGAGCGCCTACCGATCTGGAATTGATGCGCGGAATCCAAGCCGAAGACTCCGAAGCGCTTTCCCTGCTCTACGATCGCTACAATGGCATTTTAAAAGCGCTGATTCTCCGCGTGATTCACAACGAAGCTGAGGCCGATGATCTTTTGCAGGAAATTTTCATGGAAATCTGGAACCAGGCGAAAAATTTTTCTGCCCAAAAAGGCAAACCTCTGGGATGGATGGTGACCCTGGCGCGGCGCAGGGCAATTGATGGGTTGCGCAAGAAACAGGCTTACGCTCGGGCTGAGGAACGTCTCCAGGTCGAAACCGAACAACAACCTGATGCGTGGGTGCACAACGCCACCGAAGAAGCGATCGTGTTGGGCGACACACGCACTCTGCTCCGCAACGTGATCAGCGCGATCCCTCCCGCCCAACAGCAGGCAATCGATCTCGCATTTTTTAAGGGGATGAGCCAGCGCGAAATCGCCGCCAAAACGAATACACCGTTGGGGACGGTAAAAACCCGGCTTGAACTGGGATTAAAAAAAATCTACGACGCGCTGAAGGAACTAAGAGATGAACTTTGAGCAATTCCAAAACCAGTCACGGCTCTATGTGATCGGTGCACTCGAGCCGGAGGAGCTGGAGAAATTCGAAAAAGCGCGAAAGAAATTCGGCAAAAAGGCCGAAGACTTCATCACGGAATGTTACGGATTGCATGAAGCGTTCGCGTTGAGTTTGCTCCCGGCGAAAGGTTCTGCCGCCATCAAAGGACGGCTCATGGAAATGGTGCGCGCTCGCAAGCAGACCTAATCCCGCTGGCGCGGCTTCCAATTATCGACTTCGCGCAGGATGCACTCTTGGAGAAAACCGTAGAAATTTACCTGGAACAAGCTCAAGTCTCGCCGCGATCCGATTGGCGAGCGAAAATGGTCGCCTAACTCGGCATCCGAGAAATTATATTTCGCGGCAATTACTAGTCGCGCCTGATTCAGCACACTTAACCAGGCATCTGCATGTTTCCCTGGAATACGCAGCGTACGATTGACGAATGTTCTTTCGCTACCATTCAGTTGCTCTAGGTCGGCTGCGACCGTCTCGGTTGCGGTTTGAAAGAGTCGGCGCAGTTCCGGTTCGACATAGAGTTTCCATTCGGCGCACAATTCCGTTTGAGTTTCATTCGCTGGCGGGCTGAAGAGCCGTTGCTCAGCAGCTGGCGCCCCCTTTGGGTCAGCGCTCACCGGGATTTGCCGAAGCAGTTCGGCCAAGAACGGATCGAGTTCCGAAACCTCGATATCGTCATAGCGGTGGCGGATCTCCATAATCAAGCCGCTTTTTCCAAGGTCGCCAGGAGGAGATATCCATGGAGCTGCTGCACATATAGTTCCGCGCGCTCCCGCATTCCGCTCCACAAAACCGATCGCCCTTTGTGATGAACTTCCAGCATATGCCGTTCCGCTTTCTCGCGCGGGTATCCAAAAACCCGCTGGAAAACCATTGTCACGTAGCTCATCAGATTCACGGGATCGTTATGCACAATGACCAGCCACGGGAGATCGAGATTTTCGTCAGAACGCGTCTCCTTTTCGATCGTCGGTCGCTCAACGGTTGTTGCTCCAACTGTCTCGCTCGACATGCCAATCGGTTTCTTTAATTGCTTACTTTGCGCCACCCATTTACAACCCTGCGGTGGCATCCGACTCATACTATAAAAGGCTATCATACGGCGCTCTCAGTTCAAACCTCACCATACGATCACACTTCGCCGAAGGGACAGCTGTTGCCTAACGCGCTCGGAGAGCACGTTCCACTCGGAGGCATGCATCTAAGATAGTTGCTGCAAAATTTTCTGCTGTGCCTTTTCCATTTTTTGCGCGCCGGCTCTGGTTCGATCGTCAAAGCCATGTAAATGGAGCAAGCCATGGACGAGGCACAATCGCAGCTCCTGCCCGAGCGAATTTCCGAAAACGAGCGCATTCCTGAGCGCGGCCTCGACACTGATAAAAATTTCACCGTGATCAAATGTCAGCACATCTGTCGGTCCAGTTTGGTGAAGAAATTGGCGATGTAACAATGCCATCCGCCGATCTGAGATCAGGTAAACAAAAATCTCGGTGAGCTTCGTCAACTCAGTGTTCTTTCGTTTGTGCCGCTTCCGGCAAGAGCGCATTGCTCTCACAGCGAACCTCCCAAGATTGACAACCTTGACCGGAATAATTCGTTGGAAATTTCGCACGCTGATTTCTGGAAACGCCGCGGTTTTTGAATTGCTGTTCATGGCGATTGTCGGCCCTCGCGCGTTGCGTCGAGAGATTTGAGCAGCGCATAAATAATTTCGAGTCGCGGCATCTTCGCTCCGGCCGCTGTAGCACGGCGAAGTGGCTCGCCCCAGATCGCCTGGAGCTCAAGCGGTTTGCGCTCTTCCCAATCGAACAACGTAGAGGGTTTGAAAGCGCCAACTGCCTCCGTGTGTTTAATGTATTCTCGGGCGACAGCTTTGTCCAAGGCGTGCCCGCATGTATTGGCTGCATCGACTACTTCGTCCATGAGCGCCAGTGTCGCGCTGCGTAAACCATCATTTCCCAGAATGTCGGCGGTGCTCATGCCGCCCGCGAGGATCGACAATGCGTTGAATGGAATGTTCCATACCAGCTTCCGCCATCGTTCGAATGCAAGATCGTCAGTGACACTGCAGGTAATCCCGCACGTCGCGAACTGCGACGCGATCGCTAATGTGCGTTTACCTGCGTTGCGCGCGTACTCGCCTATCACGAGAGTGCCGGAGTCGTACGCTTCGACTTCGGTGCGCGAAATCCGAGTCACGCAAATGAAGCAGAGCCCCCCGAGCACGCGTTCGGCGCTGAAGTGCTCGGCAAAGAATTCTTCGTTGCCAAGACCGTTTTGCAATGTGAGCAAAGCCGTCCGGTCGTGCAGAAGTGGGGGAATGAGATCGACAAGGTCTCCGTTCGATGTTGCCTTGATGGCGATGATGACCAGATCGCACGGCCCAATCTCCTTCGTCGAGTTGTAACAATTTACGTCTGCGACCCGAAGACTGCCGCCTTTTCCGCGAACGTAGAGGCCGTTCCGCCGGACTTCGCCCAAATCGCCACGCATCAAAAAATGCACGTCGCTCCCGCCATGGGCCAGGTGCGTACCGTAATGGATGCCGATTGCTCCGGAACCAACGATGGCGGTCCTCATTTCTATTTCACGCGGGCGGCCGTTGCTCCGATTGAAAGTTGCGTGTGATTAACCGTGCGCCTTTGTCGAAGCTTAAATACGCCCATGCCCATTGAAACAGGACGAGCAAGCGGTTCCGGAAGCCGACCAGAAAAATGATGTGCACAAACAGCCACGCGAGCCACGCGGGAAGACCGCTGAGATGCACGAATTTTAAATCTGCGACCGCTCTGTTCCGCCCAATTGTCGCCATCGTTCCTTTGTCGAAATAGCGGAATCGCTCTGGCTTTTGCCCTCTAATCATTCGTAGAATGTTGCGCGCTGCGTGGCGGCCCTGTTGCATTGCTACTGGCGAGATTCCCGGCAAGGGCTCTTCAGTCTGATGCGAAAAATTCGCCAGATCGCCAATCACCTGGACTTCCGGATGCCCGGGAACAGTAAGGTCCGCGTTCACCATGACGCGACCGACGCGGTCAACCGGCGCGCCGAGCGTTTTTCCAACGAACGACGCATTGTTGCCAGCTGCCCAGATCTTCACGCGGCAAGGAATGAATTCGCCGTCCACTTGCACGCCTGCCTCGGTGAGATTCGTTGCCCGCGCGCTGGTGCGCACTTCCACACCCAGATCGACCAGCTGCTTCCGCGCGCTCTCGGATAAATCCTCGGGATACGCAGCGAGCAGACGCGGCGTGCCTTCAATGAGAATGACACGCGCCTCGGATGGATCGATGTGGCGAAAATCTCTGGCCAGCGTGTAACGGGAGATTTCTGCGATCGCGCCCGCCATTTCCACACCCGTCGGTCCACCGCCAATGATCACAAAATTCATCGCCGCTCTGCGCGCGGCTTCATCTGTGGTCTTTTCTGCATGTTCGAACGCCATAAGAATCCGGCGGCGCAGCTCGATGGCGTCCTCGAGACTTTTCAATCCCGGGGCAAGTTTTTCCCACTCGTTATGGCCAAAGTAGGAATGCCGGGCGCCGGTTGCGAGGATCAGGTAGTCGTAGTCGATTTCCATATCGAACGTTTTTACCTTTCTGGCATCGACATCCACGGACTGCACTTCCGCAAGGATCACCTCCACGTTCCTGCATTTGCTCAAGACTGCGCGTACCGGGGCAGCAATATCTGCCGGTGAGAGTGCGGCTGTCGCTACTTGGTAGAGTAAAGGTTGAAAGAGATGGTAATTTGTGCGGTCGATCACCACGACCTGCACATTTTCGCAGGCAAGCTTTTTGGCAGCCTCAAGCCCGCCAAATCCCGAGCCGACAATGATAACGCACGGTTTTTCTGCGGACTCATTTTTCATTCAGAAAATTGTAGGGCGTTTGATTCGCTCGCGCCAGTTCGCTCACCCCTTCGGGCTTCCCGTCTATGTCACTCGGCGCCCGCCGGCTCCATTGTGTGAACTCCGAAAGCCTTCGGAGCTGACACAGACGCGCTACAACAAACGATTTGTCATTGTGCCCGCGCGAATTACCTTTTCCGACCTTATGCCGAAGTCCATCGCTCGCAGCAAAACGCGCAAATCCGTGGCGAAACGCTTTAAGATCACCGCGCGCGGCAAAGTATTAAGGGCTCGCTCCTCGCGCCGGCACTTACTCTCCACGAAGAATGCAAAGCGCAAGCGCCGGCTTAGCAAAGTGGCGCGCGTTGATGTTACGGACGTCGCCCGAATTAAGGCAAACCTGCCTTTCGGCTAGGCCATTGTTTGCAGTTTTATTGCTGTTTAGTAGTGAGGGAGCACTGGCGGCGGTAACGCTTCTTCGCCGGGCGCCGTGGTTGTTGCAGTCTTGGTAGTGGTACTTGTGGTCGTCACACCGTACCATTGCCGCGCTGCTTCCAACGAGTCGGGCGCTGGATCGGGACTGTAAAGGTCGCGGTGATTAACAACGGTCGTGCACGAACACTCAAGAACACCCAGCAAGAGCAGCGCCAGCCATTTCATGCGATCGATCCAAACAGAAGCGTTATGGACTGTCAATGTCTCATTTGTTCTTCGTAAAAGGTGATTGCGTGGATGTCGATCTTACAGGAAGATTTCCTTTCCGTCAGAGACTATGGATTTAGGACTGACAAACCCCGCCAGGGCAGGAATGCAGCAACGGTAGTCTGATCCTTCTTGCCGTAGTTCTCTGGCGGGCTCTTTTTAAGGTGGCGCGAGCCTCCGGCTTGCGCGGGACGCACGCGCTACTATGAAATTGCTCACAGTGACGACGTCACGTTTTTCGCAAGTGGTCGAAAAGTCTGGTGAACCGAACGTTTATACGCTTTGGCAAAAGCCATCGGCCGATCGTCATCTTCAAGCGCAGATAAAGAACAATCGAGTGATGACAATCCTGAAGAGCGAGAGTGGAACAGACTTTGGCATCGCCGGTTTCAAAGAAAGCAAGGATGCGAGATATCTGATTTTTCCGAAATCGTTGAACCGCTTCACCGACAAGCGCATCGTTGGAATCGACTGGGCGCTCGTTCGTCAGTAGCCCGGTTATCCTGGCGGCCAGGTGAGCGCGCGCTTGCCAAGAAGATGGACATGCAAATGCGGCACACTCTCACCCGCGTCGGGTCCGCAGTTGATCACCACGCGATAGCCGCTCGATAACTCCAGCTTTTTCGCCATATCGCGCGCGACCAGAAGTAATTTGCCGAGCAGCGCGGCGTCACCATCGGTTGCGTCCGTTAGACGCGGAACCACCTTTTTGGGCACGATCAACACGTGCACCGGCGCTTGCGGATTCACGTCGTGAAAAACGACTGCATCGTCATCTTCCCAAATGATTTTCGCTGGAATCTGTCTTGCGATAATTTTTTCGAAAATGGTCATGACATTTGGGCTCGTCTCCGTCCACTGCTCCTCTGCCGGATTCGCGAGCGGCAGCGCAGAAGGGCGACCAGAACTTTCGAATGAGCGAGGCTTAACGCAAGGAACAATTCAGCAGGTTGAGGCTCTCATTCATCGTCAGTTTTTCGCGCACGAAGCAGACAATTTCCTCGCGTAGTACGTCGCACGCGCGCGTCCAGGTTTTCACACCGCGAAGATGTTTTACGCACGATTGCAGCGAGCAAAGCTGAAGATTGTCCGCGCCGTTTTCTATCAGCGCATTGATCCGTCTCTCCAAAAGATCGAAAAACGCGAGCTCGTATCCTGCGCCTGCTTCATATGCGATGTCGACCAACGAAATGGAGATGGGCGGCGGCGAGGGAAAAAAATGCGGACCAATCTCCTCATAACCGATTGCTTCCAGAACGTAACGCACCGTTTGCGATAGCTGACTAAAGGCGACCACGTTTTCGTCATTCCGCAGGCGCAGGTAAAAAGCAATGCTCTCTGTGACGTGATCGGTCAACCACCAACTCGGATAACCGGCTTCGTCAGCCGCCCGCGTGATTGCCGCGTAGAGCCAATCGCGGTTGAACTCGAAAAGTTGTCCCGAGTCGGTGCGAAGGTATGGAAACTCCTCTTTAAACGCGACCATGATTTTTAACTGTGATATCGCCCGATCGAGCGGAGGTGGCGTCTGATTTTTCCTCTACTGTCTCAGGCGGAAACAATTCCCGCTGGAGCGCATTCGGTTTTATTCGGCGCCCAAGGGTATGAATTGCATCGACAAATTGATCGACATCCTGAAATCGCTGGTGCACAGAGGCATAACGCAAATACGCCACTTCATCGATCCCGCGCAATCTTTCGAGCACTTTCGCGCCGATTACTGAAGATGGAACTTCGCGCCCGCTCGTCTCCAAGTCGTGAACAATTTCGTTCACGATGTCCTCGAGCGTAAGAAGACTCGTCGAACGTTTTTCAAAAGCTTTCGCGATGCTCCCGGCGAGTTTGCGTCGGTCGAACGGTTCATGTGTTCGGTCGCGTTTCACCACGCGCAGATCCGAGCGCTCGACTTCCTCATACGTGGTAAACCGGTATTTGCATTTCAGACATTCCCGGCGCCGGCGGATGTTCGAACCATCCCGCGATTGACGGGAATCGATGACCTTGTCATCACGAGACCCGCACTTGGGGCAACGCATAGTGTTAAAACGCTAATTACCATACCATGCGTTGTAGCGTCAATGTTTCTTTGATTTTTCTTCCTCTATGTCTTTGTGGCGGTGTCCTGATGTTTCTTCGCAATCCCGAATGCTCATTTCAGCTATTGATCGAGCGACAACGTTGACGTGGCCGCTCGTGAACGTTACAGCGATTCGCGATGCAAAGCCGCACTGCGAGTCGCACAAAGATTTACGGCCCGTGGCTCGTCGGTCTCGGCGCGGCGCTTTGGGGAACGGAGAGCGCGTGGCGTATCCCACTCAACGAGCTATTCGACGCCAAAGTGATCGTTTTTGGGGAGCATGTGCTCATTCTGCTCATGTTCCTGCCGATTCTGATCTCGCGGCTGAAAGAGATTCCAAAAATCCGCGCACGTACGTGGGGCTTTATGCTTTTCTCAGGGTTCGCTGGCTCGGCTGTCGGCACCGTCTTCTTCACCTTGGCGTTGAAATACGGCAACCCGACAGTCGTGAATGTGATCCTGAATATCCAGCCTGTTATTTCGACCATCGCCGCTTTTCTGCTTTTTGGTGACCAGCTTGCCCGTCGCTTTTATCTTTATGCCGGCGTTGCGATCATCGCCGGCGTCTTCGTTTCAGTCGCGCATCCGACGCTGATCGGCGTCTCATTCGAGCGCGCAGGCTTGAACGTCGGCACGGGGTACGCGCTGATATGTGCGCTTTTTTGGGGCCTCTCAACCGTTGCCGGCCGAGGCGTCATGATTGGGATGTCGCTTCGACTCGCCTCCAGCATGCGCATCGTAGTTGGGCTTACCTGCATGACGCTGATTCTTTTGCTCTACGGCAAATTGAACGGCTCAGCGCTGTGGCCCGTGGCCGCGCAGATCCATCCGACGAAGGCGATCGTTTTATTGTTTTTGCTGGCCTCAATCTCAGGGGGCATTCCGCTCTTGATTTACTTTCAAGGGCTGCATCTCACTCGCGCCTCGACAGCGGGTTATTTTGAGATGATGCAAACGCTGGCTGCCGTATGCATCACCTGGGGTTTCTTCCATGCCAGTCTTCACCTGCACCAAGTCATTGCCGCGATCGTGCTGATTGGCGCCGTGGCGATGGTGCAGCACGTGCAACAACAGGCCGAGCCAGCAGGAAATCCTCGTTAGGCCAGCAGGCAAAACGTACTCCGCAGGCTCACCTCGATTGTAAGTGGTGATTGACAGAATGGTAAGAATTCCTACTTTACGCGTATGACTGCAGTCCTGTCTGAAAAAGGCCAGATCACAATTCCGAAGCCGGTGCGGGAAAAGCTCGGTTTGCTGCCCGGTGCTGTGCTGGAATTTCAAGCGCTAAATGGAAGACTGGTTGCCAGCAAAAAAGTCGCTCACGATGTTTTCACGAAGTGGCGCGGGAAAGGCAATCTCCCCAAAGGGCTATCTGTCGATCGCTACCTGAAACGAACCCGC
>JBKPQL010000086.1:0-14422 GCA_046734045.1 Verrucomicrobiota bacterium | reverse complement strand
AAAATGATCATGATCGTGGCCGTTCTAGTCACTGCTTTGGATCTTGGAGCTTGCAGTGCGCAACACAAGGAGGTTGTCGCTCCAGCTCCAGCACCGACGGGGAAATAGATCGATTACCCCGTACTTTCAATTTGGCTATTTCGCCCAAAAGGCCAGGTCGTGTTCCGGCCTGGCTTTTTTTCATGACGCATAAGGGCCTCGCTAACTTCTTCCATCTCAACGTTTTCCGATTAAGCTGCGCGAATGGAACTGAAAGGGGAGCAGATTTCTCTTGTCCCACTCGCGGCGGTCGCTCTCGAAGGCGAGTTCGTTGAGATTTCTTCTCTCGTCCGGCGACGAATCGCTTTCCGTCGTCGCGATGTGCGTCCGCAATCCAGATCGTTCGCCCGTCAGATCGACGCCTGAGACGCAGCCCCAACTCCAGCCGGCTTTGCTGCTGAGATTGTTACCGATTAAGCTCTTCCTCTTCATCGGTCGCTGACCAGATGCGAATCCCGTCACGTTTTTGAAACTTTCCGAAAGACAAAGGTGGCAATAATCATCGCCGCGATTGAAACCCAGTCCGTCACGATCCATGTGCTGCGATCCAGAGGGAGCGGGAATATTGGATTAAACACAATCCCCAGCACGGCGAAAATCGCCAGCCACAACATGCGTTTCATTTGCAAGGATATGACCGCAGAATAGACAAACACCGCACAGCAAACCCAGCGCAGCGTTGTGTAAAATTTGTCAGGTTGTTTCTCGGCCGCAGCGAAAACGAGCATCACCGCTGCGATTAGCCATGCGATGTAGAGCAAAATCGTGCTTTTAGCTTTCATCCTGGGGAAGGGAAGATATCGATCGTCCCTCGCCAGTTGCAATCCCCAATCAAAAATTTACAATCTGAAATTCTTCGACGGGGTCTTAGCTCAGTTGGTAGAGCGCCTCAATGGCATTGAGGAGGTCACGGGTTCAAATCCCGTAGGCTCCATGCTACTGCGGTGCAGTGGCAGTTGAGAGTTGGCTATTGAGTGTTGATAGTCACCCTCTTGGACAGTTATGCGATCACCTCAAACTGGCTCATCAGTTTGAATGTCTCGTAGCGCTTAGCTATTTCGTCCATCGTCAGGTTGCGCAGACGCGCCAGGCTGAATGCTTCTACGCAAAAACTCGCCAGCACGCTCCCGTAAATCATCGCTTTGCGCAGATCGTTGAAGTGCACCTTCTTCACCGTACCGGCCAGATATCCGGCCATGCCGCCTGCAAATGTGTCTCCTGCGCCGGTCGGATCGTGAATGTCTTCCAGCGGATACGCGCCGCAGCCGAAGAACTGGTCGCCTTCGCCAAAAAGTAACGCGCCGTGCTCACCTTTTTTAATCGCGACATACTGCGGGCCGAATTTCCGAATGCCACGGCCCGCTTTGATAAGGCTCGTTTCCTTAGTCATCTCGCGGGCTTCGCTCTCGTTCAGGATGAGAAGATCGACGCGGTGAAGCAGCGCATCCAAATCAGATCTGGTTGTCTCGATCCAAAGGTCCATTGTATCGGCGACGACAAAGCGCGGACGCTCCATTTGATCGAGTACATGCGCTTGCAGTGACGGTGCAATATTGGCCAGCAACACGAAGTCGCTCTGGCGATACGCTTCCGGTAATACGGGCTTAAAATATTCGAACACGTTCAGCTCGACCGAGCGCGTTTCGCGGGTATTCAGATCCCACGAATATTCGCCTGACCAGCGGAAAGTCTTTCCGTTCGCGCGCTGGACACCTTCGATGTCGATCTTACGCTCTGTCCAAAACGCGAATTCGGATTCAGGAAAATCGTTGCCCACTACGCCGACCAGCCGCACCGGCGAAAAGAAACTTGCGCTCAGCGCCGCATACGAAGCCGAGCCTCCGATCAAGTCGCTGTGTTCTTCAACCGGGGTCTTGACCGTGTCGAGAGCGATAGAACCAACAACGAGGACGGACATCAGGAATATTGGATGTTTGATGTTCGATGTTCGATTTCCAGAAGAAGTCGCTTACAGGCACGGGCATATTCGACAATGTCCGGTGCTTTGAGCAAGCCGGAGACGATCGCGACACGCTGTGCGCCAGCTGCAATAACTTCCTTCAAATGGTCGAGCTTGATTCCGCCGATGCAGAAGATCGGCACGTTGACATCGCTGTGCACTTTTTTGATCTGGGACAAACCGATCGGCGTGTAATCGGGTTTGGTGGGCGTCGCGAAGATCGGACCGAAACCGATGTAATCGGCACCTTCGCGCTGGGCGGCACGCGCTTGCTCGACGCTGTGTGTCGATTTTCCCACCAACACCTTGCGGCCGGCCTTTCGCCGAGCGACTTTGATGGAGTCGTCATCCTGGCCTACATGCACGCCTTCCGCGCTAACTTTTCGTACGACCTCAGCGTGATCATTCACGATGAATGGGATTGAAAATCGAGAAGTGATTTCGTGGAGTGCGGTGGCGACATTGGCAAGATCGTCAATCGGTTTGCCTTTTCCGCGCAACTGAATCAGATCCACGCCGCCCTCGATCATTTGCTGCGCGATTCGATTGCAATCCGGGATCAGCCGGACGTAACCGAGGTCAATGATGCCGTAAAGATGGCAATCGTGTAGCGTTCGCAAATCTTACTCGTGCAAGCGGATTGGTGGCGAGGTCAGCTTAAGTTTACCCGATGACATGACACGCTCGATAAAACCAGTGTCATAGTTTCCGTCGCGGAACTCACCGTTTCGCATGATCGCGGCGTGAAACGGCACCGTGGTTTTGATGCCGGTGATGTAATATTCGTCGAGTGCGCGCCGCATCCGGTCGATCGCATTTGTTCGCGTCGCACCCACGGTAATTATTTTTGCGATCAGCGAATCGTAATACGGCGGGACAGTGTAACCGGTGTAAACGTGCGAGTCGATTCGAACGCCGCGGCCACCCGGCGCGTAGTAAAAATCGATCCGGCCCGGCGTTGGCTGAAAACCTTTCGCCGGGTCTTCGGCGTTAATGCGGCATTGAATAGCGTGCAGCCGCGGCTCGGCATGTGCGACGTGTTCCGAAAGCGGCTCGCCCGCAGCAATCCGGATTTGCTCCTTGACCAGATCGCACCCGTAAACCTCCTCGGTAATCGTGTGTTCGACCTGAATACGCGTGTTCATCTCGATAAAATAAAAATGTCGATCTTGATCGACGAGAAACTCGATCGTACCCGCATTTTCGTAAGCGACCGATTTGGCGAGTTTGATTGCGGCGTTTCCCATTTTTCTGCGAAGTCCCGGTGTCATCAGCGGGGATGGACATTCCTCGATCACCTTCTGGTTGCGCCGTTGAATGGAACAGTCGCGCTCGCCAAGCTGCACGATGTGGCCGCGACTGTCGGCGACGATCTGAAATTCGACGTGGTGCGGATTGAGGATGAACTTCTCGATGTAAATCCGCTCGTCTCCAAAGGCTTTCTCGGCCTCATGACGTGCGCTATGAAATGCCGATTTGAGGCTCGGCTCGTTGTGCGCGCTGCGCATCCCGCGGCCGCCGCCACCCGCCGTCGCCTTGATCATCACCGGGTAACCAATTTTCTTTGCAATTTTGATCGCATCGTCCTCGGTCTCGACAATTCCGTCACTTCCCGGCGTCACTGGAATGCCTGCTTTGTGGGCTGAGGTACGTGCGGCGTTTTTGTCCCCCATTGCCTGCATCGCGCGCGATGACGGTCCGATAAACTTGATGTTGCAGCTTTCGCACACCTCTGCGAAATGCGGGTTCTCCGCGAGAAATCCATAGCCCGGATGAATTGCATCGACATCGCCTATCTCCGCTGCGCTCATGATGCGATCGATTTTCAAATAACTTTCCGAACTCGGCGCCGCGCCGATGCAGATGGATTCGTCCGCCAGCTGGACATGCAGCGAATCGACGTCCGCCTCTGAATAAACTGCGAGCGTCCGAATACCCAGTTCTTTGCAGGCGCGGATGATCCGCAACGCGATCTCACCGCGATTGGCAATCAGGACTTTTTCGAACATGGGTTGAGAGTTTTTAGTCGAGACTTGAGAGGTCAGTGAGCAGGCGCGCTGAACTTTTCGGATCTCTCAACAATAACTCTCACCTAACGAACCCTGAAAAGCACCTGGCCGAATTGCACGGGCTTGCCATTTTCGGCTACCGCTTCGGCAATGACACCGCCGGTTTCCGCTTTAATTTCGTTCATCACTTTCATCGCTTCAATAATGCATACCACTGTGTCCTCGGTGACTTCGCTGCCAACATCTACAAAAGGCGGCGCGTCCGGCGCTCCGGAACGGTAAAATGTGCCTACCATCGGGGACACGATTTCTTTCAGCGGCGCGCTTTCGATCGGCTTGGGCGCCGCGGCGGGCATTTCCTGTGGAGCCGCGGCGGGTTCGGGCAGCGCGTGAGTTGCAGCGGGCGGGGCGGACGCTTCAGCAGCTGCTCCTTTTTGCAGCTTCAGGCGAAAACCCTCCCTTTCGATCTCGAAGACCGAAAGGTCGTTTTTCTTCATCAAATCGATGATGGTCTTAATTTCTTTAAGGTCTTTGGGGTCCAACTCACGCTCCTATGGTCAAGGCTGAGCGTTTAGGTAAAGCGGTTTTGGGAACAAGGTCAAGCAAACGAAACCGAACATAGCGAAAGCTGGGTCCGCGAATGGGGCGGGACTCGTCCCGCCGTATAGCACGAGAGCGAGTTGGCGGTGCGGAACCGAGACGGCTACTCTATGTTGATGGTCGATTTCACAATTATTGACGAGACCGATGATTACGTGGTCGTCGCGAAGCCGCCATTTCTTCTTGTTCATCCTACCAAACCAAATGGCGCACGCACGTTGTGGAAAGAATTGCGCGAGTTGCTCGCATTCGAACTTGCCAGCGGCGGTCAGGTTTCGATTGTGAACAGACTCGACCGCGAGACAAGCGGTCTGGTCCTAGTTGCAAAAACCGCCGCGGCGGCGCGGTGGTTCGGACTGCTGATGCAGGGACGTCGGTTGCGCAAAGAGTATGTGGCCATTGTCTGGGGGTGGCCACAGTGGGAACAGCGGATAATTGACGCGCCATTAGATCGACAGGGTAAGCATCAACAGTCAGCGATCTGGCTGAAACAAATGATTCACCCTGCCGGAGCGCCCGCTCAGACCGAATTCCGTGTCGAGCGACGCTTTGTGAGATCGGCATCGCCCGAGAATAAATTCAGCCTTATTCGCGCAATTCCCCGCACAGGACGCACTCATCAGATTCGCGTACACCTGAGCTCAATCGGTCACGCGATTGTGGGCGACAAGATTTATGGAGCGGACGAGCAACTTTACCTCCAGTTCATCGAGACCGGATGGACGCCCGAACTCGAACAGCGATTACTTTTGCCGCGGCATGCACTGCACTCGGCAAAACTGGCGATCGAGCGCGAGCGCGAATGGAACAGTCCTTTGCCTCTCGACCTTGCAGAATTCATACGGTAGGGACGACGCGCTGCGGCGTCCGGTCGGCGCAGCCCGCCGACTCCACCAATTGCAATCGTATCAAGGCCTCGTATGGTAGCCGCGCCGAATGAAAACGCTTGGCGCTTCTGCTGCTTTCCTATTTCTTCTCGCGTGCTCGGAGGCTCTCGGCGGAATGGAACAATCGAGCACAGAACTTCCCCCGACTGAACTTAATCCGCGGCGCTTCGAACTCGCAGTTGAGTCTGGATATTTATTTGGAGCCATCAATCCGCCGCAGGATTACCAGATCGGCGCGCAGTTTGTGACCGCGCGCATTCGTTGGGGCGTGGTGCAGCGCGACGTGTGGTTTCGTGGTTACAACCAATTTTATGTCAGCGCCATCGCCGAACCGATTTTTCGCGGGATCGAGAATCATTATTTCGGCGTCAATTTCGGCATGCGTTACAACTTCGTTCGACCCGGGAGCCGACTGATTCCCTATATTTCGGGTGGGCTGGGCTTGGGCTGGATCGACAGCCATCCGGAAATTCCGGGGGGACAAGGGCAGGATTTTACGTTCAACATTTTATCGGCAGCCGGGGTTAGCTACGAGCTAAACGATCACTGGAAACTGAACGCGGGAGTGCTTTACCAGCATCTCTCCAACGGCGGACAGACCGATCCGAATCCGAGCCTGAATCTGTTCGGGCCGCAGGTCGGCGTGACTTATTCGTTTTAGTGCCTTTGTCATGTTGAGCGAAGCGAAACATCTCTATCCTCGCTTTGGCTTAGCGGAACCAATGATCAGAGATTCTTCGCTTCGCTCAGAATGACAGCTAAATGAATCCGCCCATTGAAAACGTTCTGGTCGTCAAGCGCCGTTTGTTCGATCAGCTCGGCAGTTTCCAGGGCCTTAACTTCGAGGTGCAGAAATATCTCGACGCGTTCCTGTCGCGTGGGAACAATTTTTTTCTTCCGCGTTCAGAGGCTGAAATTAATCCTGCCTACAAGCAAATCATTCCTTACGCGGTTATCGCGTTTGAGGACAGCGTCGCTTATTATGTCCGCGGGAAAAAAGCAGGCGAACAGCGCCTGGTTGCAAAAGGCTCAATCGGTATTGGCGGCCACATGAACGAGACCGACGAATCGCTCTTCGCCTTGGATGAGGAAGCTTATCGCGCCGGCGTTGAACGCGAGGTAAACGAGGAAATCAAGATCGACAGCCCATTTGAAGACCGGATTGTCGCTCTTCTAAATGATGACACGACAGAGGTAGGACGCGTGCATCTTGGCATCGTTCACGTTTTCAAATTGATCGAGCCAAACGTGCAAAAACGCGAAGCCATGATTACCGGGCTAACTTTTCTTCCAAAAGAAGAGTTGCTTGCGCGTCGCGAAGGGATGGAAAGCTGGTCGCAGATTTGCCTGGACTCACTCGAGCGGTTACTCGGTTAGCGAGCGTGGTGGCCCGATTAGAAAATCGATAGGAACCAACACGCGACTAATGCTCCTTCTCCGGCACAAATGCGATGTCGTCGATCTGCCACCGACCAACCGGGTGCGAAACGGAGATGTTCATATCGGCGTATCTCGCCGGATAATTTATGCGCGCGTGGAAGCTACCTCGCGGCTCGAAGAATTGTGATTGAAACTCAACCTCACCTTGGACATCGACCGGCCCAACAGGCGCTCCGAGCTTCGAAATTTCGTTCATTAACTCCTGCTGCGCCGATGGCGCATAATTCATGCGGGCCTGCGGGCTCAGCCGTGAACCGAAGAAGTTCAGATCATGCTGGACGGCGATGCGTTGGATCGCTTCCTTGGCGAATTCCTTTCCTTCTTTGGCCATCTCTTGTTTGTTGGAGAAGAGCCACCAAAACCCAACGCCCACCAATCCCAGCACGATGATGAGTATAACAATTACTTGCCCGGATAATTTCGATCGAGAATTAATTTTCATATTTAATTAGTAGCCGAACCCGAGGCCCTTTATTACCTCGCCATTATATATCAGCACCGCATGTTTTTGCTTCCCCGTATAACCGCCGAAGGTATTTCGAGCGTTCACAGTAAAATTGACCAGATAACCGTAGAGATGTTCGCCATTCCTGCCTAAATCGGCCGGTTTCGGATCGCCATTCCATTCAATGCGCGCGCTCTCCGGGTCGAGCAATTGTTTGTTGAGCCACTGCATTACGATCTCTCTGTAATTTGCCGGGTATGCCCCGTAACGCGCGGTGTCTGCTTGCGTCTCCGCATACGCTTGCAGCGCCGGTACGACCACTGCAGTACATGCGAAAATCAACAGCCCGGGCGTTTTCATGGAAGCAATTCTGTGCTGTCAGAGTTTTTTGTCCAGCGTAATGAGATGCGGTCGCCCTGCGGGATTTTTAGGATATCGCAGGGGCGTTGTGACCGAGATCGGCTCGTCGGCCGCAGCCTTGGCAAAAGTGGATGATCTGCTCCGCTCTGCTTCCCTTTTGAGCGTGGTTTCGGTATCAATGCAAGCGTGAGGAAGCATTTGGTTCTGCTGACGGCGTCCGTTTGCTTCGTCTTTGCCTCCATTTCGGTATGCGCGGGTCAGACCCCTGCACTCGCCGCTTCGCGCGGGCTCACGGGAAATGTGCAGCCGCTTGATCCGGCCGCGGCGACGCACGCGTGGTTGGCCACTGTGCCGAGAGATCAGCGCGAAAAATCAGATGCATATTTCGAAGGCGGTTACTGGCTGATTCTCTGGAATTTTCTTCTGGCCGTTGTCATCTCGATTCTTCTACTTGCCTCCAGAATCTCCGCGCGGCTACGCGATTTTGCGGAAGGAATAACCGGATTCAAGACACTCCAAGTAGTCTGCTACACGCTGCCATTTCTGGTGATCGTTTACGTGTTAAGCTTTCCCCTGAATCTGTATGAAAACTTTTTTCGCGAACATCAATACGGCTTCGCGACCCAGAGTTTTGTTTCGTGGTTTCGCGAGCAGTTAATCGGACTCGGCATCGCCATCGTTGGTGCCACAATATTACTGATTGTGCTTTATGCGGTGTTCCGGCGAGCACCGCGGACATGGTGGATCTACGGAACAGTTGTGGCGGTCATCGTGATGTTCCTCCTCGTTCTTATCGCGCCCGTATTCATTGAGCCGCTCTTTAATACCTACAAACCGTTAACAAATCCGGAAATCAGAGATCCAATTCTCGCCATGGCCCGGGCGAATCAAATCCCGGTAAAGCAAGTTTTTGAGGTGGACGCTTCGCGCCAGACGACGCGGGTGAGCGCGAATGTCTCAGGAGTTCTTGGCACGACGCGAATCGCGCTCAACGACAATCTACTCAAGCAATGCACGCTGCCGGAAATACGCGCGGTGATGGCGCACGAGATGGGCCATTACGTGCTCAATCATGGTGCAAAACTGCTGACTTATTTTGGAATTTTCATCCTGATCGGATTCGCGCTCACTCGTACGCTCTTCGACGCAGCCGTCAGACGGTGGGGCGTTGAATGGGACGTCCACGGAATCGCCGATCCCGCGGGCCTTCCGTTGCTCGCCCTGATTTTGAGCACGCTGCTTTTCATCGCTACTCCATTTCTTAATACCGTGGTGCGCGTGACGGAACGCGAAGCAGACGCCTTTGGAATCAACACTTCACGCGAGCCCGATGGCATGGCAGAGGTGGCGCTCAAACTCGGCGCTTATCGCAAACTCGATCCGACACCACTGGAGGAATTTATCTTTTTCGACCATCCAAGCGGTCGCGCCCGAATTCGCATGGCCATGGATTGGAAAGCGGCAAATTTGCCCGCCGGCGAATCGCGCGCGACAGAAAGCAGGTTGCTACTCCGCGATCACTGATCACTAGTCGCTGGCAATGATTATCCCGCTTCGCGCGGATGTTGCGAGGGCGCGGCAGCAGTGAAAGCAAACCTGCGTTTACGGATCAGCATCAAATTGCGAATGTAAATGAGTGAGTTCGGCAGATAAGCCAGGATGCCAACCGGATCGCGCCGGAAAATAAAGTAGAGACACATTAGGGCGCTTCCGGCGATGCTCCAGTACCAGAACGAAACTGGGATGACGCTTTCGCCCTGCCGTTCTGAAGCAAGCCATTGAACGAGGAATCGCATAGAGAAAAGAGCGTTTCCGATAAAGCCGAGGACCATGAGATAACTCCAATCCAGGCCAAGGAATCGGTATTCCTTCCCGATCCACGTGATAGCGATAAGTGCGAGTATATTCATAGGCAATTAACTGATTCGGCGATTTCGTATCGGATTTGTCGCGATTTCATCCAGCGCACCGCAAGCAGGTCGCGGAACGATTTGAACAAACGATTCCAGACGCCGTAATGACTGGTGCCCGAGAATCGCAGATTTGTCGAGACTGGGGCTTCGACCACGCGGAATCCATCCATCTTGATTAACGTGGGGAGGAAGCGGTGCGCGCCGTTGAAGAATTTTACGTCTGCGATGCATTCGCGTTTGAACACGCGGTAGGTGCAACCTGCATCGCTGATGTTTTCGCCGGAGAGTTCGTTGCGCACCCAATTAGCGATGCGCGATGAGGCAATGCGAATCCAATTGTCGCCTTTGCCACGGGACGTAGCGCGCGTCCCGCAAACGCAGTCCGCATTTTTGAGCGCCTCGAGCATCAGCGGCAAATCTTTCGGGTCGTTTTGCAGATCGGCGTCGAGCGTGGCGATGTATCGACCACGCGAAGTCTGCATCCCCGCCCAGCTCGCAGCCGATTCCCCGCAATTGAATTTGAAACGTTGGATACGCAGGCGCGGATCGCTCGTGGCAAGCTGTTTCAGAACGCTCCAGGAATTGTCAGTGCTGCAATCGTCCGTAATTACAATTTCATAATCCAACGCGAGCGGGTCGAGCGTGGCATGAATCGCCGACAATAATGGCTGCAAATTTTTCTCCTCGTTATGACACGGAACGACCAGGCTCAACTCTACTGGATTCATTCCTTGTCGAAAAATTCGAGGATCGCGTCACAAACATAGTCCACATCCTCCAACGGCAATTCTCCATAGATCGGCAGGGAGAGAATTTCTTTCACCGCTGCTTCGGTCCGCGGCAGCTTTGGTAAATCAGAATACAACTTCGTGATGGCCGGTTGCTGGTGATTTGCCACCGGATAATGAATGCCAGTGCCGATTCCTCTGCTTTGCAAGTACTTCGCCAACTCATCACGTCGTTCAGTTCGGATGACGTACATGTGGTAAACGGCGCAAGCCCATTCTTTCTCCGCCGGCGTCTTCACAACGCCGCCGAGACGCTCGGTGTATCGCGCAGCGACACGCCGACGATGCTCATTTAACTTGTCGATGTTGCGCAGTTCCACACGGCCGATGGCGGCCTGGATTTCGTTGAATCGAAAATTGTACCCGACGACGTCGTGGACGTATTTCGACTTACGTCCGTGATCGCGCAACGTGCGCAGATCATTTGCCAACGGGGTGTCGTTGGTCGTGAGGCAGCCGCCGTCACCCATCACGGTGAGGTTTTTTGAAGGAAAAAATGAAAACGCTCCGGCCACGCCCATCGAACCGACCCGCTTACTTTTAAATTGTGCGCCGTGCGCTTGAGCGCAGTCTTCAATCACCCACAGGCCGTGCCGGCACGCGATTTCTAAAACGCGATCGAGATTTGCGGGGTGGCCGTAAAGATGGACTGGCAGAATACCCACTGTGCGTGGCGTAATCGACGCCTTCAGAAGATCGACGTCGAGGCAGTAGGTTTCATCGATGTCGACGAAGACCGGTTTTGCGCCGAAGTGGACCATTGGCTCGATCGAAGGAAACGCAGTGTGCGACGGCACGAGAATCTCGTCCCCCGGTTTCAAGCCCATCGCCCGATGAAGCAGAAATCCGCCCGCTGTCCACGACGAACAAAGCACCGCGTGTTTCGTCCCGATGTAATCGGCTAACTCTTCCTCAAATGCTTCGCATTCTTTCGACAGGATATACCAGCCCGAGTTGAGAGCGCGCAACGCGGCTTCACGAACCTCTTCGCTTAAGAAGACACGGGAAAGCGGAATTTTTTTCATCTCTATCAGTGACGCGACTTATTTCGAAATGTCGATCCAGGTTCCGGTTCGCGCGGACTCCAGTGCGGCCTCAACTACGCGCACGGCATGGAATCCTGCCCATCCATCAACGGGAGAAGGCATCCGCTTTTCGATTGAATCAATAAAAGCAGCCAGTTCGGCGCGAAGCGGTTCTTCGGGCGGAAATTCGAGTTGGTGCACCGCACCTTCCTCTGCTTTGATCGCGCCGCCATCGGGGACATGCCGGTTCTCGAACGTCTTGATTTTGTACTGCGCCACATTGTAATCGCACACGGCAGAGGAATCCGTTCCCAGAATGGTTACTTCGCGGAATTTACCGGGGGCATGATATCCCGCCTCTACCGTCGCAAGTATCGGAGAACTGTTGCCTTGAGCATATTCCAGAACAATTAGCGATTCATCATCCATTCCGCGGCCCAAAAAATCACGCAGCACTGCGTGTACACGCCGCGGCGGCGCGCCAAGGAGGAAGTTAAAGAGATCAATAAAGTGAATGCTGTCGGCGAAGGTGACGCCCGTATCCAGCCGAAGGCGCTTGAAGCCGCTGAATCTGGCCCGCAGCATCTTAAGCCGGCCAAATCGCCGCTTGGCGATCGCATCGCGCATCCATAACGACGCCGGGTCGAACCGGAAGATATGGCCAACTTGCAAAATCAATCCAGACTTCTCCGCAAGTTCGGTGAGCCTTTTTGCCTCGCTCGAAACCAAGGTGATCGGTTTTTCAACGAAGACATCTTTCCCCATCCCGAGCAATTCGCGGCAGGTTTCGAAGTGCGCATGCGCCGGTGTCACGATCACCGCAGCATCGATCTCTGGAAAAAGTGAGCGTGCATCCGTGCTGCGATGACTTTCGGGGACGTCCACCAAACTGACTCGCTGCCCGTGATGATCGGCGACAAAAAGTTGGATCGGCATCGACTTGAGCACCCGGAGATGATTGACACCCCACCGCCCGACACCGATGAGAAGAATCCGTTTCATCTGTCTTTCACTCAAACTATGAAACACTAAACCGATCGAACTATGATCGCGCCTTCAAGTGTGCAATCAAGGTATCGGCGATAATGGCGGGCGTGTCGGCGATTGCGATTCCGGCTGCTTTCAGCGCTTTAATTTTGCCGGCAGCGGTACCTTTGCCGCCAGAAATAATTGCGCCTGCGTGTCCCATGCGACGTCCTGGCGGGGCTGTCATGCCCGCGATAAAGGCGGCCACCGGTTTTTCGCAATTCGTTTCGATCCATTCGGCCGCTTCTTCTTCGGCAGAGCCCCCAATTTCGCCGATCAAGATCATCGCTTCTGTCCCGGGGTCTTCGTCGAACAGTTTCACGCAGTCGAGATGCGACAAGCCGTGAATGGGATCGCCCCCGATACCGATGCACGTCGATTGTCCGAAACCGCGTGAGGTCAATTGCCACACTGCTTCGTAAGTAAGTGTTCCCGAGCGCGAGATCACGCCAATATTACCGGGCTTATGGATGTATCCAGGCATGATGCCAATCTTGCATGCGCCGGGAGTGATGATTCCAGGGCAATTCGGGCCAATCAGACGCGATTGCTTCCCGCGCATCAGCGCTTTCACCCGCATCATGTCCATCGCCGGAATTCCTTCCGTGACGCAAACCACCAACTCGATTTCGGCATCAACCGCTTCCAGAATTGAATCGGCGGCGGCTGGCGCGGGCACGAAAACCATCGAAGCATTGCAGCCAGTTTTCTGTCGCGCCTCCCAGACCGTATCAAACACCGGCACTTTGCCATCAAACATCTGTCCGCCTTTTCCCGGCGTAACGCCGGCGACCACGTTCGTCCCGTAATCAATGCACTGCCGCGTATGAAACGCGCCCACGCTGCCAGTTATCCCCTGCACGACAAGTCGCGTGCTTTTATCGACTAAGACAGACATAATTTATCAGAAACCAGGATTCCACGAAGAAGAACCACCCGAAATTTCCCGTTTTCTTGGTTCCCAGATTCAGTTTTTTCGTTTGTGCACGACGAGTTTGTTCCCGTCCGGGTCGCGAAATTGCGCCATCCAACAAACTGGTGTTTCGGTCTTTTCGAGATCGAACATTACGCGGCGCTGTTTGAGCTTCGCGATGGCCGCATCGATGTCATCGACCTCGAAGGCGACTGTCGTTCCATCGCGCGAAGGCTTCCATGCCGGATGACAGCCAACTCCGATCGTTGTCGGACCGAGATCGTACTCGACCCATGCGCCTTCCATTTGTGTGCAGGTTGGTTTCAACTCGAGCGTCTCCTGATAGAACTTACGGGCGCGTTCCTTGTCTGAGACCGCGATGGCAATGAAAGCCACTTCATTTGTGATCATGTGCAGACTCCTTTCTCGTTTTCGGGTTTCAACTTGTGAATTATCAACTTGTTGCCATCCGGATCTTGCACAACCGCCATGTGACAACACGGCGTTTCGAACGGCTTTGCGGCGAAACGCACTTGTTGGGCTTTCAGGTGCTTGATTGCCTCGTCGAAGTTCTCTACCTCAAACGCCGCGTCAGTCCCTTGATCAGACGGCGTCCACTGCTCGCCAACATTCGCGATTGCCAGTGTGTTCTCGCCTATCGCATACTCGATCCATTTTCCACTCAACATTTCTCCCGACACCGTCAATCCGAGCACTTGTTCGTAAAACTTCCGTGCTCGCGGAATATTCGTCACCGGAATAGCTATGAATCCGATCGCGTTAATCTTCATGAGTCACTCCTTCCTTCATCAGCCAGTCGGTTAGCAACCCGATTACTTTTGAGTCGAATGACGCTTCCTTACCTTTGAAAGCGCCGGCCAGACTCAAATAATGTTGAAACGTGTGGCCCATCTGCGGCACTTCGTATGCGTACGCGTCTCCGCCATTTGCTGAAACATACGCGGCGATCAATTGGTGATCTTCGCGGCTCATGATCCAATCGAACTCCCCATGCAA
>JBKPQL010000085.1:0-18246 GCA_046734045.1 Verrucomicrobiota bacterium | reverse complement strand
TTGGCCGCGATGGCTGAACTGGCGATCTCGATCGCATTGTGAATGATGTTGTGCGCGTCGCAACTTTCCAGATCAAGGCGGAGCTTGCCACGCGTGATGCGGGTGAGATCGAGCAGGTCGTCAATCAAGCGTGCCTGCAATTTCACGTTGCGCTTGATCAGTTGCACATCCTCCACGAACTCTTGCGGAATTTTTTCAGCGTTGTCTTCGAGGTACGTCGCTGCCGCAAGGGCCGGCGTCAGCGGCGTGCGCAGCTCATGGCTGAGCGCCGCGAGAAAGTCGTCCTTGGCCTTGCTCGCTTTTTGTGCTGCGATTTTCTCCGCTTCAAATTCCCGGCTGCGGATTTGGGTGGTAATGTCGCGTGTGACCTTGGAATACCCGCGAATCTTTCCCTTGTCATCGCGCAGCGCGGTCAACACAACTTCAGCTTCAAAAGTTGAACCATCTTTGCGGACGCGCAGGCTCTGATCACGAATGTATCCGCGCCGCGCTGCTTCGCGCAGATTGCGTTGCGGCTTGCCGGCGGCAACGTCCTCTGCCGTATAGAAGTTTGCAAAATTTTTCCCGATGATTTCCTCGGCCGTGTAGCCCTTGATTTTCTGCGCGCCGGTGTTCCACGTCACCACGTTCCCGTTCGGATCGAGCATGTAGATGGCGTATTCTTCTACACTGTCGACCAGAATGTGGAACTGTTCGGCTGTATCGTACAGTGCTGAGGTTGTGGACCCGTTCTGAGCCATCGGTTACCAAGGCAATTTCGCATAGGAATCGGAGCGCCAGTCGTATCTGGTTCCCCCGGCCCCACGCAATTTTAGGAAAAGTCCAGGCCAAAGCTTGCGTCAACGGATTCGGAGACGCACGCATTCACGCGGGCGCGCTCGAATCTCAAATCAGGAGCCGCTGTGAGATTTTCGACTGTGAAACAAACCACGCTGCATCTTGTAGTAGCCTTGTGCCTTGTGGGTTCGGTGCGCGCGGATCAGACGATCCAGTCTGCCCAGCAAGCTCTCAAAGACCAAGGTTTCTACTATGGGAATGTCACCGGCGAAAAGAGCGCCGAGACTACCGCCGCGATTCGGCGTTACCAAATTCGCAATGGGTTGCAAGTAACTGGCGAGCTCAATCCAGGGACATTGCAATCCCTCAAATCGGGTTCGAATTCGGCCTCTTCGTCGCAATCCGCTTCTAAACCTGTCGTTACTCAATCGAACCGTGCTCGTGCTGATGAAAATGCACAAGTCGGTGAGAATTCTTCGCCACAACCGCCAACCGAGCCGGATCGGCAACTGGACATCAATTCTGTTTACTCCGGCGCGCGAAATCCGCCGATGCCAGTTCGGCCGAACCGCCGTCTGCTCGCCGAGATACAATATCAGCTCATGAGTCGCGGATATTATCAAGGCTCGATCGACGGCAGATACGGCCGGCGGACAGCCTTCGCAATCCGTGCATTCCAATCGGCCGCAGGATTGCCGCCGACCGGGCAACTCGACACGAGCACGCTCAACGCGCTGGATTTACCAGACCGGAATCTAACTTATTCGGAGCCACCATCTCGCCTGTACGAAATGTGGATACCAACCACAAAGTTTAAGCACGGTAAGTGGAAAGTGAAATGGAAGAAGTATCATCGTCAGGGTCGCGACGAATATGATCTGAAGGATCGAGAGGAAGATCGCGAGGATTGGTGGCTTGGCCACAGCGATGATGACGACTAGGCATCAGCCGGTGGGCAGCTGGCATGGGGGATTGATGTGAACGACGAGTTCGCGACAATGCCGAAGCTACCGGCCATCGAGTCCTGCATCCCGCTTATTGCTTGTCGTAAACGGCGACGTTCCTGAATTTTTTTCCTTTTTGGAGTGGTGTCAGCCGATGGCAAGAGCCGCACTGCCACGGTTACTGGAACCAAGTATTTTTGTCTTCATGCGCTTCATCGAATCCGGATTTCTAATTCTCATCAATGCTCTTCCAAGCTACGGTAGCTAATCACGTCGGTGAGCTGCGAAGCTCAGTGGTCAATGTCGCGAGTGATTACCTACTGGCCGCAGATAATGGTTAACGGTCCATTCACCTATGCTGACGCCTGCCTGCAAGCCGTCTTCGCTTGCCGATCGAAAATGGATACCCCCGTATATCCTGCTCAATGCCGCTTCCTCGGCTGCATCGAGGCACGTTGAGAAACTGCGGTACACGCCAGGCAGAAAATCTGAGCCGGTTGTAAAGGGCAAATCTTGTGTGCCATAAAACAGTGGCAGCACAGTCGCAGCTGCCGCGCTGAATGTGCTGTGGCCGGAGACATAATCAGGGAAGGGCGGCGTCACGATGAACGACATCCAGGTTATGTCGGGGTCTGTGGCAGGATTGCCATCGGTATCGGCACTGCGAATCGCGGTCACCGGGCGCCAGAAGTCGAATGTGTACTTGGCGTCCCACGCGCAAATTGCAGCGTCCGCCATTGCGATGTTCAACAAGGCGAACAGCCGGGCATTCTGTTCCAGCGTATTACCGCGCGTAGCGGCGATACTCTGCGCAATACTGTTCCAGTGCCCGGGTGGGGTTTCGGTGCCGGCGCCATCGGCCCAGAACAAGGCTATCTGGGTCTGCTCTTCTGTGCGCGTCGAACCGACAGCCGCGCCGAGTTCCTTAACCTCGTTGTAATCTGCCGCGTACTGCTGGCTATCAAGTGACGGCGGTCCTGGTGGACGAAACTGCGAACTGCTGCTCATTCCAAACGGCGTGACGAATCCCCATTGCGGCAACAAATAGGGGAGAAAAGCGGGAGGGGTCGGCACCCACACGCCAGGCCCGCTCCCGTCGGGTGGCGGGACGATGGCCGTGGAGTCATCGTTGGCCCGCGCGGCGAGAATTTGGTTCGCGACGAATTCGCCCCACACGATGCCATTGGCCTTCTGGTTTCCTTCAGGGATTGTAGCGAGGATTGCCGCGTGAAGCGCGTCGAAGCTGGATGTGCTCGCCGGGAATAAGTTGACGAGCGCCCGGTGCGCCGCAGCACTTGCCGCAGCTTCACGCGACGCACTGGCCTGCACTGCGCTTTGCACCAAGTAAGGTTCGTATGTGCGGGCGATGCCGTTGACGGCGTCGTAGACTGAGACATGTAGAATGGCGAGGCTACGGGAGGCGATCGGTGGCGCTGTCCTGTCGCCGCGAATGGCATCGAGCGCGGCGTTGTTCCAGTCGGTCACGACGTCGCCATTGGCGGGACTCGACGCAACGTTTATCGCGCCGATGCAGACTATGAAGATCAAACCTCTGAAAAAAGCGTTCATTGGGCACTCTCCTTTCGATGATGAGCGGCCCGGTTGTACGCTTTAGCAGATTTTTCTGTCAAGATTTATTCTGATCTGCTGTCTTTAGACGCGGCGGCATCAGTTACAGCGTCGGCAATGCTTTTTTAGATTTTGGCGGCGGGAATTCCCGATCGAGTTCGGCGACATCTTCTTTGGTCAATTCAATCTCGATTGATCGCGCATTGTCACGGACATGCTCCTCACTGCTTGCCTTGGGAATGGCAATGACTCCCGGTTGACGCAGCACCCACGCGAGCGCGATCTGCGCGGCCGTGGCGTCGTGGCGTGTTGCAATTTTCTTGAGCATATCGTTCTTGAGCAATCCGCGGCCGTGACCGACTGGCGAGTAAGCCATAATGGGGATGTTTGATGTTTGAGGTTCGCCGCGGCGAATCCGTCCATCCCCGGATTTGATGTTTGATGTGAGGAACAGCAGGAGACCGGATTCAATTTCGCGATTCTCGAGATTGTAGAGGACCTGGTTGGTTGCGCAGTTCGCACCATTTTCAATTGACAACAGTTCTTTCATGTCATCGACATCGAAGTTTGAGACGCCCCACCGTTTGATTTTTCCAGCGGCACGGAGTCGTTCGAATGTTTCCACGGTTTCCGCGAGCGGGGGTGTCTTTTCGCGCCAATGCAATAGGTAGAGATCGATCGAATCGATCCGAAGACGCTTGAGACTGCGTTCGCAGGCCCTTGGTAATTTCGTGCGGGAGGCGTTATGGGGATACACCTTGGTCACGACAAATACGCGATCACGTTGGCCTTCGATCGCGTCGGCCACCACCTTTTCGGCGTCGCCTTCGCCGTACATTTCGGCGGTATCGATCAATGTCATGCCAAGTTCGATTCCCAAGCGCACGACCGCGACTTCATCGTCATAGGCGCTTTTCTTCTCGCCCATGCGCCATGTCCCTTGACCCAGCACCGAAACGCGTGTGCCGTCGGGTAGTGCGACAGTTTTCATTTTATACTCATCTTCATTATCGAGATCATGCGTGGTCGAGGTCGTAAGCCATGTTCCGAGCGTGCGATGCGGCAAACACAGCCGGTGCGGCTGCTACTACAGAATCTTCGCTGAGAAATCTGTGTAAATGGATTCGACTTTGCTCACCACAGCGTCTGTGTAATCTGCTGATATGGCTAAAACAATGCGCGCAGTCCAGGTTCCGCGTGCTGGCGGACCGTTAGAATTAGTTGAGCGACCGATCCCCGAGGCGCAGCCGGGATGGGTGCGTGTCAAGGTCGAGGCGTGTGGCGTTTGTCACAGTGATTCATTAATCAAAGAAGGACAATGGCCCGGAATTCAATATCCGCGCGTGCCGGGACATGAGGTCATTGGAGTCGTGGATGCCGTAGGCGAACGCGTGAAGCCTTGGAAAGCTGGGCAGCGGGTCGGTGTTGGTTGGCACGGCGGCAACTGTGGTTACTGTGATCCTTGCCGGCGCGGGGAGTTCTTTGCATGTGAAGTTGCGTTGTTGACGACCGGCATCTCTTTCGACGGCGGTTACGCAGAATACGTGGTCGCGCCTGCACAGGCGCTGGCACGTGTTCCCGACGAACTCTCGGCGATCGACGGAGCGCCTCTCATGTGTGCAGGCGTCACGACGTTCAACGCGCTGCGAAACAGCGGCGCCCGAGGTGGCGATGTTGTCGCGGTGCTCGGGATCGGTGGGCTTGGTCATCTTGGAGTGCAGTTTGCAGCGAAAATGGGCTTTGAAACGGTGGCGATCGCGCGAGGAAAGGAGAAGGAGGCGTTTGCCAAAAAGCTTGGTGCATCCCACTACATTGATAGCCAGGCATCCGATCCGGCCGCGGAACTGAACAAGCTCGGCGGCGCGAAGGTTGTAATCGCAACTGTAACGCATGGCCCAGCGATGACGGCAACGCTCGGTGGCTTGGCGCCGAACGGTGTGTTGATGGTAATCGGCGCAGCTGGTCCACTTTCCGTTGATCCCATTCTACTCATTGGCCGGCAGCGGTCTCTCAAAGGCTGGTACTCCGGCACATCAATCGATTCACAGGACACGCTTAGGTTCAGCGCGTCTAACAACGTGCATTCCATGAACGAAATTTTTCCGCTCGATCAAGCAGCCGAAGCCTATGACCGGATGATGAGCGGCAAAGCGCGATTCCGCGTTGTTCTTGATATGAAAGCGAAAGCCGGGAACTAGAAAGCTTCACGTTTCGCCCTGGAAAGCGACATTTGAACTACGAGATTACTGATTGATATGCCGACGACCGCTGAGCGACGTCAAACTTTCCAAGAACTTCATCGTGGCGGCTGCTTCGCCATTCCAAACCCGTGGGACATCGGGAGCGCGCGTTATTTGCAACGTCTCGCTTTTAAAGCGATCGCAACGACCTCCGCCGGATTTGCGTTTTCGCGGGGGCTACCAGACGGCGCGGTCGGACGCGACGCGATGCTTGCACACATCCGCGAAATTGTGGAGGCGACTGATCTCCCAGTGAATGCTGATTTCGAGAATGGTTATGCTGACGACCCCAATTGGGTCGCCGAAAGCGCGCGTCTGTGCGTGGAGACTGGCGTCGCCGGTCTTTCGATTGAGGACGCAACCGATCGGAAGGAAAATCGGCTTTACGATGTCGAACTTGCGGTCGAACGAATCCACGCGGTTCGTGAAGCGATCAACTCTACCGGAGTTTTATTGGTCGGGCGAGCAGAGGGATTTCTGGTCGGCCGCGAAAACATCGATGAGATAGTCAAACGCCTCGTCGCATATTCTGAAGCCGGCGCTGATTGTTTGTATGCTCCGGGGATTCGCGAGCACGAGCACATCAAAGCGGTTGTCGACGCAGTCGCGCCGAAACCGGTGAACATTCTCATCGGCGGCGCGATCGGCCTGACTATGAAGGACGCCGAATCGTTAGGTGTGCGACGCGTCAGTGTGGGCGGCGCGCTTGCGCGGGCAGCCTGGGGTGGTTTTATTCGCGCCGCGAAACAATTAGCGGAGCACGGAACGTTTAATGGTTTTGCGGATGCGACGCCGCACGCCGAGTTACAAAGGTTTTTCCTCGAAGTGGGAAATGTGCACGGAGATTGAGCATTGAGAGTCAGCTGAGTCTTGTTCGATTACCGATCACCAGCATGAGCACGATCAAGAGCAAATACGACGTTGTAATTCTCGGCGCCGGGCATAACGGACTGGTCGCGGCGAGTTATCTCGGGCGCGCTGGGCTGAGCGTGCTGTTGCTGGAGAAGAACGATTACATCGGCGGCGCAACCACTTCGCAAAAACTGTTCCCGGACTATGACGCACGGCTGTCTCGGTATTCATATCTCGTCAGCTTGTTTCCGGAAAAGATTATTCGCGATCTTGGGTTAAAGCTCGAACTGCGCAGACGCGCGATGGCGTCGTTTACGCCTTACGTGAACCAGGGACACCATGGCGCTCTGCTGTTGAGCAACCTCGATCAAGATGTGGGTCGCCGTTCGATGTTCGAGTTAACGGGCAACGATAAAGAGTTCGACCAGATGAAACGGTTTTACAACTTATCGCGCGTTTTTGCGGCGCGCGTCTGGGACACGATGTTGCAACCGTTGGTAGCGAAAGAAGAATTGCGAGGACGGTTCGATGTTGATGATGCTTCGCGCGAGGCGTGGCGTAGTCTGGTGGAGGAGCCGCTCGGAGTCTCGATCGAGCGCTATTTGCAAAACGATCTGGTGCGCGGTCTCGTGTTCACCGACGCCAAGGTTGGGGTCTTCACGCATCCGCACGATCCATCGCTCGTGCAGAACCGCTGTTTTCTTTATCACCTTATCGGCAATAAGACAGGCGAGTGGAAGGTGCCGATAGGCGGCATGGGCGCGGTGGCAGCCGAGTTAGAACGCGCGGCGCGCAAGGCAGGCGCCGAAATGTTAACGAATGTCGATGTTCGCGCGTTGAACGTGACCGGAAAGGCGCGCGGCGCGGAATTTAGCGTAAACGGAAAACGCGAAACCGTTGAGGCGCGATTTCTTTTGGCAAACTTTGGCCGGAACGTTCTGGCGAAATTCACTGGCCGATTATTTCAGCCAGATCGCACCGACGAGGGCTCTGTATTCAAGATCAACATGCTCCTGCGCCGATTGCCAAAACTGAAGGCAAAAAAACATCCAGCGACGGAGGCGTTTTGCGGGACATTTCACAGCGACGAAGGCTACGAGCAAATGAATGCCACTTATGACGAGGCGTCGGGGGGACGACTGCCGGAGAAGACGCCGTGCGAGGTGTATTGCCACACGCTGACCGACAACAGCATTATCGCGTCGGAACTGCGCGAACGGGGCTTCCACACAATGACGCTCTTTGGGCTCGACGCACCGTGGAGCTTATTCGTGCGAGACAATGAGACGATGCGGCAGCAGGCGGAGAAGAAATTCCTCGGGAGTATCAATCAGTGGCTGGAAGAGCCGATCGAAGATTGTCTCGCCGTAGCGGGTGATGGCGGTCGTTGTATTGAAAGCAAAAGCCCGGTGGACATCGAGGACGCGCTTGGGATGTACCATGGAAATATTTTTCACGACGCGCCGACGTTTCCGTTTGCTGAGGCAAAAGCGCAGATCGGTAAATGGGGGGTGGAAACGGAATTCGAAAACGTATTCCTTTGTGGCTCGAGTGCGTTGAGAGGTGGAGCGGTCAGCGGTATTCCCGGCCACAACGCAGCGATGAAAGTCCTTAGCGCACTTACACAGAGCTGATGGCTAGTGGTTGAGAATTCAAGCGATTCCTCAGTCCCTCGCTATTCGGATCGGCTGCGGGGGTGCAAAGCCCCTTACGTCTTTGACGAATTGGTCAAAAACGACAGGGGCGGCATTGGGCGCATAACGCAATGCCAGGTAGGAATCTGTGATTCGCTGGATCCGCTGGCACTCGTTAGGAAATGAAGCGGCGACCCGCCCTCCAAAATCCGATGGCCCCTCCCATGGATCGTGCCGCACACCAAGCTGAGCGGCCTTACGACAAAAACGCTCATACAACAGCTTAACCTGGTCCGCTCGCACGCGCGTCCGTAGTCGCATCCAACCCGCGTAAATTGCCAATAGAGCCGCAGCGATGACCAAGCTCTCAGTAATCAGAAAGAACCGGCCATGATCCATGATTCCAGTGGAGGCGAGCAGTGCTTCCTGTACGTCGGTGTCGAACCCCAAGACGCGGGTGTCCCACTCGTAATTGAGCGCTTCCCAAGCGAGCCGAATGTTGTTGAATATTGCCGATCGGGCCAGTTGTGACACGAATCCGCTTTGGCGAATTCCTATTGCTCCAAAGGTGCTCTGTCTTTCCAGAAACGAGTTGAGATCGAGACTCGCCCGGCCTGGCGCAACTGCGCTGGTTGGATCCACCCGCGTCCACCCTCTATCCGGCAGCCAAACTTCGCACCACGCATGAGTGTCTGCCTGGCGTACAAGAAAGAATCGACCCAGATCATTGTATTCGCCTCCAAGATAGCCGACGACCACGCGCGCGGGTATGCCGGCCACGCGCATGAGAGTGGCGAAACTGGCTGCGTAATGCTCGCAAAATCCAACTCGACGACGAAAGAGAAATTCGTCCAGATCATTCTTTTTGTATTCGCCTGGCGAGAGCGAATAACGGAATCCATGCATCCGAAAAAACTGCAGCGCATTGTTGACTATGACACGCGGACCGGAATTCTGGGCGATCCACGATTGCGCTAGCTCGCGCACGGCCGGACTGATCGATGCCGGTACCTCAAGTGCGTCCTGACGTTCATCAGGATCGAGTTCCTTTTCTCTAATCTCGGG
Organism: Verrucomicrobiota bacterium; assembly: GCA_046734045.1. Classification (GTDB taxonomy): domain Bacteria; phylum Verrucomicrobiota; class Verrucomicrobiia; order Chthoniobacterales; family UBA10450; genus Udaeobacter. The sequence continues at coordinate 9,165 of JBKPQL010000085.1, read as the reverse complement.
GGACGAAATGACCTCGTACCGGCGCGCTTTGCGAATCGGTTGAACGCTCCGGAGATAATTCCCCTCTGCGAGCATAGCACCAGGTGGAGCTTCAAACGGCCGATCAAGAGCGAACATCCAGCGCGCCCCATGCGGCGCGATCGTGATCCGCTGCCGAATCGCCGTGTTGCCCCTCGAGCTTTTGGAGGAGTCAGAGAGTGGTTCCGGAGAACGTGGCGCTCGCCATTCCATTCCTTCGCAATGCCACATCACTAACCCACGCCAATACATCGGCCCCGGCGGTCGCGTGTTCTGGTCAGGAAATTGTGCGCGGAAAGCGATATCAGTAGAAGTTACCAGCGCCGTGATGCTGCCCGGAGAAAGGCGATCGGAAAAACCGGAGCCGGCGGAACGAACGTCGCGAAATTCAAAGCGGAAGGCGGCGGTATTGATTCGCGGAAACAAAAAGAATAAGACGACGACGAGTGGTGTTGCCTGAGCAAGGAGCTTGCAACTCGTAGCAAGCGGCGGCCAGAACGCACCGGGGGACGATCCGCGATGGAATTGGATCAGCGCCACAACGAGCAACGCAAATGCGGCCATCAGACAAAGCGCGATCGCGAAGTCTTGGGAAAGAAAAAATCCACAAAGACACAGCACCCATGCCATCATCACCATAACTTGAAACTCGCGTGCGGTGTGCGCTTCCAGAATTTTGAGCGACATGAGAACGACAAGAAGTGACACCCCCGGTTCAATGCCCTTCAGCGTCCCGTAGCTGGAAGATATCGCGGCAAGCGCGATTCCCGTGAGAACTAGTTTTAAAGCTGCGAAGCGAAGCCGATACCCCTTTGGTTCCATCCAGAATTTCATTGCGAGAGTGGTTAGAAACAGACATGGAACCCACGTAGCGAGTTTGCCGAACATTGGCGGCAGCGTGAAGAGCAATGCGGCCGCCAGCCAAAGCAGTGCTCGCCGCGGAATCCTTGTATCCCTGCTGCTTTTGCTCATGATTTCCTCACCTGGAACAGACTCAGGGCGCACAGGCACCGATGAAAATGTGATTGTCCGAGAGCGGGAGCGATCTCGGTGCCGGGAAGACGAAGGCCGTAGGGACGCCGCGTGCGTTCGGCTTCAATTATCCACAGCGCCAGTTGCGACAGCGTCGTTTCCACGTCGGCAAAACCTAGGTCCGAAAAATTCAGATGCACGGCGCCCTCTGCTTCAGGTGCAAATTGTTTGGTCATGAGCGGCTGCCCGCGCGCCACGGCTTTCCAATCTATGTGACGTTGGGATTCGCCGGTCACATAGGCGCGAACTCCCGCAAAATCATCACCTTCACCGGAGACCGCCTGTGGCCCGCTATCTGACGAGCGCATGTGACTCAACGGGAGCTGAAGATCTCCGTCGGGTTTCGGGTACACTACATAGGTTTGAAGCGTCGCAAATTTCTTCAAAACACGAATGAAGCCGAGGGGGTAAGCACTGGTTAGGTACAACGTCCCAATCGGATATTCGCCCCGCTGGCGTGCGGGAAATCGGAGCGTTACGCGAGCGGCCTTCCCAGCTGGAATGTGGTCGATGCGTTTCCGCTCGCCGCGGACGCGGGATAGAGCCAGGTAAATTCCATGCCGTGCCGCGCGGGATCGGTTCATGATTTCCACCGGAAGAGCGACTTCCTCACCCGCGAACGCCGGCTTCACGGATTCGGGTGCTATCGTCACATCAGTGAGACTGAGTAGCGTGTGAGGAATCGAAACGAGAAAGAGCGCGGTCAGCGCAAATAAGAGGAGATAAACTGCTGGACTATTTTGACTCGAGGCGGCGTACCACATTGCGGCCAGTACAAAAAGCAGACCGGCAAAATTTGCCGTCGGATAAACGAGGGGAAATTTTCCTGCGTTCACGGAACCGGCACGCTATGTAAAAGATTATCAGCCAGTGTGCGTCCGCTCTGTCCGGGCTGCTCGATATCGTACCCCAGCCGATGCGCCATCACAGCGATTCCTACCGCTTGAATATCTTCGGGCAAGACCATATCGCGTCCATGCATTAGCGCCACTGCCTGGGATGAGTGCAGCAAAGCCAGACCTGCGCGCGGCGACAACCCGGTGCTGTGACGTTGCCGCGACGCATCCAGCAAATCCTGCAGGTAATCCAGCAGCGCCGCCGAAGCGTGCACCTCTCGCACTTTACCTTGAATTTGGAGCAATGTTTCCGGACTAAAGACCGGTTTCAATTCCTTCAGCATTTCACGGCGATCCATGCCCAGCAGCATGGCGCGCTCGCTGGCGCGGTCAGGCACGCCCAGCTCGATCCGCATCAGAAAACGGTCAAGCTGAGATTCCGGCAGCGGAAAAGTACCGACTGCATGTTGCGGATTCTGTGTTGCGATCACAAAAAATGGCTCGGGCAAGTCATACGTCACGCCATCTACAGAGACGCGGTGTTCCTCCATCGCTTCCAGCAGCGCACTTTGCGTTTTGGCAGTCGAGCGATTTACCTCGTCGATCAGCACCACTTGCGAAAATAGCGGACCCCGATGAAACACGAAGCGTTGCTCGCTCCGGTCGAAGATGGAATTACCAAGAATATCAGCCGGGAGCAGGTCACTGGTGAATTGGATGCGTTGGAACGCGAGCGCCAGCGAGCGGGCCAGAGCCTGAGAGAGCGTCGTCTTACCTACGCCCGGGATGTCTTCAATCAAAAGGTGACCGCGTGCGAGCAGACAAGCGACTGCAAGCTTTACCGCCTGATTCTTGCCGACGATAATTTCGCAAATTTGCCTGACGAAGGAATCAACGTGGTCTGTCACCCCCGAATGATTCGCAGGAACGATGCGATTCGCAAACGCCATATGCCGAAGATGCACCTCTCTTTTTCTAACTCTTCCCCATGCCTAAACGTCATTCTGAAGAGCGTTTGCCAGCGCAGGTTGCAGTTGGAGGTCGGGGACCCTAGCTACCAAGACAATGCTGCAGGGAATTGCGAACGAATTTAAGCCGGCGTAGCTGATTGTTTTCACTTTTCTGCGGGCGTGATGCTCGTCGCGCTTGGCGATTGTGCCGTGTTAAGTTTGGATTGTGACGGATCAAGAGAGGAATTCGCGCCGCGATAACATTTTGTTCCGAGCCCAAGGAGAAATGCTGCCAGAATGAAGATCGCCACGCGCTTTTCTGCAGGCGTGAGAATCAATCTCTGCCTAAGCCGATCAAACTTTAAGCGCCGGCGCTTTTGCAATTTGAGGCTGATCTAACCATGATGGGGCGGTTAAGAAGTCAAAACAGTTTAAAAAGTTACAACGTTTGGGCTCTGCCATTCTTCTTTCCAACTTGTACCAAATTCGGCTTATCGTCATTGCCCGAGTGGGGTAGTTACTTCTGAGCCAGGTGGCGGGCTGAATTCAAATGTCGATGGCGGGACTGGGGTGCGAGTTTGGTTGGAATAGCTAGTCACAATCCGATCGCCGTTTGGCAGCAACATATCCGTGCGCTCAGCCTGCAGGTTGTCATTAATGCGCAAATCGAGCTTTTGAAACACGTGTTTCATCGAGGCCGTACGTGGTATCAAGACTAGCTCGTATCCATTCTCCACCTTTGCCGCAGTAATCTGGAAAGTGTTTTCAATATTCTCCAGGTTCAACGCAGAATTGATCGCCGCCACTGTTGAATCGAGCGGTGAACGTTTGCCCAGCGGATAGCGTTCAGCCGATTTAAAGTTTGGATAGTAAATCCAGAGCTGACGGCCATTGCTCACGGTCAAACTTGGCGAACTGCCTTTCACTTCGCGCCGGAATTTGTTCGGTGGCTGAAACCAAACTTTCCCTGAGCTCACGACCGGTTTCTTCATCAGACGGATAACTCTTTGTTCCTGAAAATCGGCTTGCGTGATCCTATTCTGTTGAATTCGGGCCAGCAGATTTTTTACTTCGTTATCCGAAAGCTGCGCGCTGTTTGCAAAACTCGTCAGGCAAATAAAACCAGTGACGATTAGTAGGATCTTGTGCATAGGGTCTATTATATTAACGACTGTCGATCTTATTTTTCTGCCAAGATTTGGGCTCAGCCGCCGCCATTGCCGGCAAGGTAAAGAAAATTGTTGCGACCAGACTCCAGAAAATCCCAAGAGCGCACGCGATGCCAAGTCCAGTGAGCGCCGGATTGCGCGCTAGAGCAAGGGAAGCGAAGCCGCTAACTGCGGTCAGACCCGCAAGCAGCACCGGCTTAATTACTCCCGCGACATCATGCTCGACATCACGCGTTTTCTGCCAAACCAGCACGATATAGATTCCATAATCTACGCCGATGGCCAGCACGAGCCGGAAGGAAAGCACATTCAGGAGATTTAGATTGACGTGTAACAACTTCATCGAAGCGATCATCGCTCCGATCCCGAACGCCAGCGTGACGACCTGAATTAGCCACAGCCGCAGGTCGCGATACAGGATCGCCAGCAGCGACACGTCGAAGATGGCCATCAGCGCGCTAATGACAAGCAGTTGCCGATGCGACCATGGCAACAGATCAGCCAAGATATAAGTCCAGCCTGAGAGAATCAGGGGGACTCCCACGACCGGCAGATCGCGCTTGAGAGCTTCGCTCTGTGCGTGCGTTGAGACGGGTTGATTGGTCGTGACAAATCCCGTGCTGAGCAACGGATCTTGCGCCAAGAAACGATCTACCAAGAACCACCAACTCGAAGAATTCGGCAGTTGAGCGTGCCAATTTGGTAGAGGCACTTTTGGATCGACAAGGCGTTGCAAATTGTCGAGCAGCGTGAAAGCTGACGCGAATGCATCCGGATTGAATCCCTCTGCTTCTAAAGTTTGCGTCAATGTTTCACGTGCCGCTTGAAAATTAATCGCGCTCAGTTGCCCACGATTTCGTTGCATCAAAATCGGCGACGGGCACAGCGCGACGGGGGTGAAAAAGCTTTTGATCTTCCTGGCTGCTTGGAGCTCTTTCCAATGCACAGCAAGTTTTTGCCAGGCATCGTGCAGTTCTTGTGAACTTGCTGCGTGCACGATTGCCAGCACCGGTTCCCAGCGCACTGGCATTTTATGCATGATCTCCTCCAAGGCTCGGTTTGCCCGAATGTTTTTTGGTTGCAGCGAACGCGTGCTCGCCTCGAATCGAAGCGGGGGAATGGGAGAAAACCCGATTCCAGTCAACAACAACAACAACGCGGTTGACGAGATCAATATCGCAGTCGGCCGGCGCACCGCCTGCCGCACATATTTTCTTACTATATCGGACATCCAATCACGACGGACGGGCTTCTGCCGTTCGCGAATAAAAAGAAACAAAATCGAACACATGAACAGGCCGGCAACGAAGATCCCAATCGCAATCAGCACGCCGAGTTGCGAAAAACTCATCGCGCCGCTCAGTACTAGCGCGAGAAATCCGACGGCTGTCGTGAGAGCGCCAAAAAAGATCGCGCGGCCAAGTTTGGCGACCGAGCTGGCAATAGCTTGCTGATGCGCTTCTCCATCGGCCCGCGCCTGGTGATAGCGCCCAATTATGAGAATCGCGAAATCAACACCGAGTCCGACTAAAATGGCGCAAAACCCGACGCTGATCATGCTGAGTCGTCCAAAAAGGAGCTGCCCGAGCGTCAACGCGACCAAACAAGAGAGGAGAAGACAAAATGCCATGCCCAGCAGCGGCAGCCATCGCCGGAAGCCCACAAAGAAAATACTGCCCACAAGCAGAACTGAGCCAAGCAGCGTGGCCACGATGTCATAGCGCATGCTCAACGAAATTTCTGACACAAAAGCTGCGCGCCCGGTGACGAGAACCTGCAAACGACCGCTGCCATCCCATCCCGCTCCCGCAGCGGCACGAAACTCGTTTACCCGACGCATCAAGCGTTGACATTCGAAGGCGCTAACGGACGGCTGATTCGTGACTACGAGGAAAACACGCATAGTTCGATCCAGCGAGGTAAGCGGTTGTTCCTGTTCAATCGTGGCGTTTTCTGCAAAGGGCTTTAACGCTGGTGCAATCAAACCAAGCGGATCGAAGGAAAGCTCGAATTCGGATCGCGGCGAACCTCCTTCGATCTGTTGATGCAGTCGATGGAGCCGATCCTTAATTTTCTGCGGTTGCAGGATTGACATCGTCGCGTCGAAAACGCTTGACTGCAGGTTCAGGAGCAGCGGCACCGCGATCGATTGGAGATCGCGAATTCCATCGGGCGTGTCCATGGGCGAACCCGCAAGCACACGGGTGCACCACGGTTGCTTTCGCAGTTTCTCAGCAAATACTGGCGCGAAGTCCTCCAGTTTCTCTACGTCCTGCGGTTCACAGAGGAGCGCGAAAGTGAGCTCATGGGTTTGCTCAAACTCGCGATCGTAGATTTTAAGTCCTTCCACGGAAGAAAACCTGCCGGGGAGAACGTTAAAGATTTCGGAATCGAGCCGTAGCGAAGTGATGAGAACTATGAGACACGCGACGGTCAGCAGAGCTACGCTCGCCCATACTAATCGCCGTCGCTGTGTTATGGTTCGCGCGATGAATTCACTGATGCGCATGAACGGCGCTAGTGTTCTGCAACAGCGGCGGCTTTACAACGGCTGAACGTCTTAACTAAAACCGAAACAGGAATGTCTCGTTGCCGGCGATATATCGCACGCTTCGCTGATTTTGGGAGGCAATGAGTTTCTCTCGCAAGCCGAGCCAGCCGCGCAGTTGGGGCGGCGCTTGTTCCACGGGACCGGACCAGCCGCCGCGCGCAAATGGTCCTTTGACTTCGGCAAAGGATGCATCCTGTCGAAGAGACAACAACGTTATCCCCGGCCCCTTCGACACAGTTAATTCAAAATCGCCCGTTTTTGAAAAGCGAACCAACGCGTCGCCAATCAGCGTCGTCTTTGGACTTCGATACATGAGTTGACCGGTTTTGGTCTGCCATCCCGCAGCCGGCTCGGAGAATTGATGGTGTGAAAGAGTTGCGCAGCCTGTTACCGACCAAAATAAAATCACCAGAATGGAAATTAAGTAGGGGCGATTGCCCTCAATCGCCCAAGGAAGTGACAAGAACACGCGGGCGATTCGGTGAATCGCCCCTAGCTGCGATCTCATGGTGCCGTGTGTACGGTTTCCATGGGCGAAGACGCTTCTTTCTTCGGCACGAGAGTGAGCCTTGGCGCGATTGGATGATGGCGTTGCAGCCAAACTAGAAAATAAAAGACCCACATCCGCCAGCGAATTGGAAAGCTGTTGCCGACATTTCCGCCAAGGACGGCGTTCACCGCTGGCGCAAGTCCAAGCACATTGCGCGGCGCCAAAAACACTTCGATGAATTCCTTCGTGTACCAAGCGTTTACGAATCGGAGGTAAACATCCATCGCGCGGTTCACCGCTCGCTCGTAGTGCGCAAACAGCCGTTTTGCCCTCCGCGGATGATCAAGAACCTCGTTGAGCGAATCGGCAGCGCGTTCGCCGCTGAACACGGCGAGGAAAACGCCACTGCTGAAGATTGGATCGATGAAACCGGCGGCATCACCTGCAAGCAACCAGCGGTCGCCGTGCAATCTTGTGCTACGATACGAGAAGTCCGCTTCCACATAAACTTGCGAGACGCGCCGGGCATTTGTCATCCTTTTGGCGATGATTGGCTGTTCCGCCAGCGCTTGTTCGAGAAAGTCTTCAGCGCTGAGCTTGGATTTGCGAAAGATTTCACTGTCGAGAACCACTCCGACGCTGGTGCGCTCGGCGGTGAGTGGAATCAACCAGAACCAGCGATCGATGGCGCGGATTAAAGCTGTCAGCGTGCCGTCGATTCCCTCCGCGCGCCAGACACCCCGATAATGCGCAAAGATTGATAGCTTCTGAAGATGACCGTAGGTCTTTTTAATTTTGAAATGTCTGCCCAAAACCGAGGCGCGCCCGCTGGCGTCGACGAGGTAATGCGCCCGAACCAAACTAGACGAGCCGTTGGATCTGACCGTCAGCTCCACGTCTTCTTTGGAGAAAACGATTTGGTCAACCGACGTCTCTTCGTGGACTTCCGCGCCGCATTCGGCGGCATGATCCAATAGCACCTTATCGAAATCACCACGTGTGACCTGATAAGCGTGATCGGTTTGCGAACGATAGCCGTCCTTGAAGTAAAACTTGGTTCCAGTTTCCGAGCACGCGCCGACAATTTCGCCACCGAACTTTTTCATGAACCCGGCGCGCAAGAGTTTTTCGTGCAGACCCAGCCGGGTAAACGCTTGCATGCTGAAGGGCAGTAGCGACTCGCCAATGTGAAAACGCGGAAATTTTTCGCGCTCGACGACAATCACACGGCGGCTGGCACGGGCAAGCAGCGCCGCAGCGGTGCTACCAGCTGGCCCTCCCCCGATGATCGCGACATCATACATTGCGAGGTTCATCGTGTTGATGTTACCAAATTTTCGGGCTTTTGGTAGGGGCCTCGCTGAGGCGTGCGGTCGGCGCAGCGCGCCGACCCTATCAACACACAACGGCCAAACCTGTGCTAGTTTGTGCTTTGGGAAATGAAGCTGATCGATCGATTTTATAGCCGCGAGCTGATCGTGAACGTTTTGTTCGCGATTGCGGTGCTGAGTCTGGTCCTCGTCGTCGGAAATATTTTCCGGAAACTTCTTCCGTTGCTGGTGAATCACGACGTGCCAATGGAATACCTCATCACTTTCATTGCTTACGTGCTGCCCTTCTCGCTCATTTTTACGATTCCATGGGGATTGTTGACTGCGGTTCTTCTCGTCTTTGGCCGGCTCTCGGCGGACAACGAACTGATCGCGTTGCGCTCAAATGGCGTGAGCATTACGCGAATTTCTATTCCACTTGCTGCGATCGCGCTTGTTTGTACTGGGATTTGCCTCTGGCTCAATGTGCAAGTCGCGCCAGCCGCCCAGGAGAGATTGCGCAGCACCATTTTCGATCTCGCGACGCGCAATCCCATGGCACTTTTTGGAAGTGATCAGGTAATCGATCAGTTCCCCGGCCGCAGGATTTACGTCGGCAAAAAGGAAGGAAACAAGCTCGAGAACATCACAGTGTTCGAAATGAACGAGAAGTCGCTCCCGGTAAAAGTCACCTACGCGCGCACGGGCATGCTCGAAGCCGATTTGGCCAACAAACAAATCCTGATGCATCTGTATCAGGCCCGCTACCAGGAGCGCGATGCGAAGGATCCATTCAACCTGCGAAAGAT
>JBKPQL010000084.1:0-8616 GCA_046734045.1 Verrucomicrobiota bacterium | reverse complement strand
GCCGTGTTGTGAGCGCCAGTGGTGTCCAACTTGAGCGCGGCAAAGCCGAGAGCCGTGTTGAATTGGCCAACGGCAGTGTTTACGTTAAAGAGGGCATTAAGTCCCTCAGCCGTGTTGAAGCCCGTGTAAAATCCATCCGGTTTCGGCGCTGGCAGCAGTTCCGGCGTCGCTGCTTGTGCGCTTGGCAAAAGCGCAAAACAGGCCAGCACCAGCGGGATGAGAAGCAGGCTTGTTGTTTTGAATTTTATTGATGGTTTCATAGTTTGTGTTTTTTCTTTGTTAATCAGTGGTTTTTGGTTTGTTTGGGGTGTTCGATTTGCCCTGGACCCGATTCCCGCAGAAAACGTCATCGCGTCTTGCCGCAGCGAGAAAGAGTGAAGCCGATTTTTTGATCTGCATCGGTGGGCTCATCGATACTTCCTTTTTTCTCTCGGTAGTTGACCCACGACTGCAGATCTGAAGGCGGAGAAGAATCGCCCGAGAGAGAGCCTTTTCTTACCCTACCCCGGATTCAGAGCTATTTTGTGATGTAGGATAATGTCCTACACCCACGAAGCGCTATAAGACCTTAGTCGTACGTACGCTCCAGCGTCTGAGTTGTATTCCCCGGCATCGTTCACCCATTGGAGTCAAATCGCTAAGACGCAGCCCCAACTCCAACCGGCTTTGCTGAGATTGTCAGCACATGAGATATGGTAGAATTAGGGATGAAGGAAGTGACTGATTTGAAGCGTAACAATTCGCCGATGATGACGCCGCAGGCGCTGGCGTGGGATGGCGAAGAACTTTGGATGAGTTCGCGCGATCTCGGCACGCTTTGCAGGATCGACATCGACAAATGGGAAGTGATTGAGGAAATCGATCCGCCAGGAGTGGTGTGGGCAGCTACGCTCACAAGCGATGGCTGGCGGTTCACCATCGGCAAAGGATTGAACGACGATCGCTTCGTTTATCGTTACATGCCGCAGGAGGGTTTCAGTAAGTTGTTTGCGTGTCCGGATTTCACCGGCTCGTATCTCAGCTTTGATGGCGAGCACCTTTACCTGAGCCAGTGGTACGAAGGGCGCTTGCTGAAGTATGACGCGCATGGAAAGGTCCTGCGCGAGATACACGTCGGTGCAGAGATCTGCGGACACACGTTTGTGGACGGAATGCTCTATGTGATCTGCGGCCGCGAGAACAAAGATGTGCCTGGAAAAGCCGAAGAATGGCGCATCGCGCGACTTAATCCGCGCGAGCAGAGGCCGCAGGTCCAAGATCTGGCGACGATTCCGTTCGCGTCACGGTCTCTCACATTCGACGGCAAAAAATTCTGGTCGAACCATCGTGCGGCGAACGAAACGATTTCGTTTGCAGTTCCTTCCACGATCTGACCGAGCGCAGCGGATACACCCACCGAGCAGAATACCAAGTCCGCACCTGCCGTGATAAACGCGTTGATCTAATTTCCGATGCGCTACCCTTCGGTCGCTTGTGGTACGCCGGGCCGAACGCGATTGGCTACGCGAAGTTCTACAAGATGCTTCTGGTTCGGCATGCCGCGCCCCACGTCGAGATTGATTTCGCTACAATCAAGGGCAATGAGGCGGGGGCGGAACCGGCAGCGTATCCCCGTAATAGTGCTCGATGGTCGGCAGGAAACCCTGCCCAAACGCCATCACGCCCGACCGGTAGTAAAGCTTGGATGTCACCGTGTAGTTGGCTCCGTCCTTCACCGATGCGAGATAGATGATATTGTTCGGAGTGACCGGCGGTCCCGCCGGCGGCAGCTTTCCAAGCGGAATCGTTCCCAGGTATTCCAAGCCGTTCCATGACAGCGAGACGTAGCCGAAATCATAAACGGTCGAAGGCCTGGTGTCGATCTGAGAGGCATAATAGAGTTTCACCTGGTTGATTGCGCTCCCACCGGCAGGAGCGGTCACGTGAAAGACCATCGTAGTCGGTTTCGCCTCCATGCGAACCGTCGGCGTGCCGGGTGGCCGCGGTCCATTCTTGAAGCAATACTTGAGCCAGGAGTCGATGACTTGGATGACCTCATACAGGTCTGTATACAGATATCCATCCCTCAGGACCCCGTGCTTTCCGTTCGGCTTCATCATAATCCGCTTCAGGAATCGCGCGCTCGTTCCTGCACTGGCAATTCGGTCGTAGGTGGAATTGATGGCCGGTGCGGTGAAGTACTGGTCGTGTGTGCCGATGATCGTCAGCAGTGGTCCGTGCTGCGTAGGTGCATAGGCGATCGGGTCAAAATAGTTCAGGAATGTGGTAAGTGTCGGATCAGTACAGAAATTCGAGACCGTGTTAAGGTAGTCCAGTCCGCTTCGCAGCCCATTCCGCGTGTAATAATACAGACCGTGATAGAGCCAGGCGCCAGGATAGGACGCGACGTGCCGCCAATCACCCGCCACCGAAATACCCACTGCTCCCTTCACGCGATCGTCCACCCCGTTAATGTAGTAGGTGAACTGTCCCCCCATGGAAGCCCCTATCACACCCAAACGCGTCTTGTCGATGCGGAAGGGGTTCAGGAAGAGACCTGACAATTTCTCGAAAAGGGTCAACCCCCGCATGCCCGCATACGCGTAATGGTACAGGTAGCTCACGTAAGGGGCCGGCACATTCATGATTTTTTCGACGGAAATCCATCCCTGTTCCGTGTCAGGCGGTCCGGTAGAGAGGCCCTGACCCGGTCCGTCGATTGAGAGTGCGACGTATCCGAACGATGCCAGGAGCATCGCCTCGTTCGGGTCCCCGTGCCCATGGTGGCCGTGACCAATAACGATTGCCGGATACGGCCCGCCGATCATTGGACTCGCCAAATACCCGTGGATACGGATCTTCCCACCGGTGTGTATTGCGTACGGCGCGACCGCGTCAGCCCACGTCGCATTGTTATTGGAGTCGAAGTAGACCTCGAAGTAGCCGATCCGCGCAGTGATACTGTAGTTCAGCGTGCTGCTGTCCCGAATCTTCAGCTGAGTGTTGGAAGACCAGAGGTCGAGAGGTGCGGACTGCGCGAACGTGCGACTGGAAGGACTGCTCAATAAAGCGAGGAGGAGCAAACAGAGGATCGATATTTTTTTGAAGTGAGTCAGTGGATTCATTGTTGTTCTTTTCTTTCCTATTCCCCACTGAATTGATTTCTGGAATTGCGGGTCCGGAAGAGACGAAGAACCACAGCGGGGGAAATGTCCATCGCCTGATTCAGATCCGTTTATTATGGTGTCTTTTGCGAAAAAGCTCGCCACCTTGTCAAGACAATTCGCCGCCAAGCGCGAATCGCCGATTCAAGTCCCAGAAACGCAGTCAGCATCACATCCGCACGCACAACGAAACGCTTTCCGTTGCCCGCGATGCGCGTTAGCAATGAAGATTGTTCGCCCGCGAGAATCCGCCGCTGAGACACAGCCCCAACTCCAACCGGCTTTGCTGAGATTGTCAGCGATTATCTCCCAGTACTTCACGCGACTCTTCACCTTTCGGCCAAAATGTTGTGAGACAACAAAGGCCATCCAGAGTAACAGGGGCGAAAAACGAACCTCCTCCAGACACCGAAAAGTAAAGAGTCGCTGAGGCAGCACTATTAGCGCAGACGCTCGACTTGCTGATCCCAAAGGCGGTTTACTTTGCGCTTTCCCCAAATGGAGCGATCTGTTGCGCGTCCCCGGGCGCATTCCTAATCAGACAAGATGACCGATGAACCTCCTGAGTTTCGGGCCTTACAGATGCCACATATTCCGGTACGGCTAATCGCCAGCATTGTCGCGATCATTCTACTGCTCGTTCTCGCATGGACATCTGGCTACACGGTGCAGGCGGAGTCGGAAGGGGTCGTCCTTCGTTTTGGCAAGTTCTTGAAGACGGTCGAGCCCGGTTTGCACTTCAAACTTCCGTTCGGCATCGATCGTGTCACTGTTCTGCCGACCAGGCGGCAACTGAAACTCGAGTTCGGCTTCGTCACGCCGGGATACACGAATCCCCACCAGCTGGGGAAAGATGCAGGAGAAGAAAGGTCGATGGTGACCGGAGACCTAAACGCCGCGCTCGTCGAATGGGTAGTGCAATATCGCATCGAGGATCCGAAACAATATCTCTTCGATGTTCGTAATCCTGATCAGACCTTGCGCGATTTATCTGAGGCGGCCATGCGCGAAGTGATCGGTGACCGCACGGTGGATGAAGTCATCACAATCGGCCGGCAGGACATTGAGATCTCGGCGCTGGCACGGATGCAGGAATTGGCCAAGCGCTACACGCTCGGTATCCGCGTCGATCAAGTGCAACTGAAGAACGTCAACCCACCAGCGGAGGTGCAGGCGTCCTTTAACGAGGTGAACAAAGCGCAACAGGACCGCGAAAATGCGATCAACATCGCTAACGGCGATTACAACGAAGCAGTCCCGCGAGCACGGGGGCAGGCTGACCAGATGATTCGGGCAGCCGAAGGCTATCGCTTCAAACGTGTGAACGAAGCGCAGGGCGACGTCGCATCGTTTAACGCCATACTCGCAGAATATGTTAAGGCGCCTGAAATCACGCGCACACGGCTTTATCTCGAAACGATGGGTGACGTGCTCCCAGCGACCGGAGAAAAGATCATCATCGACGATTCGATGCGAAACTTGCTCCCGATCCTCCCGCTCAACCCGAAACCTTTGGAGAAAAGATGAAAAACTGGGGGTGCCTTTGGTCCTTGTTGATCGCGCTGGTGGTCGCTGTTTTGTGCACGTTGCTCGGATGCTTTTACGCCGTTTACCAAACCCAACAAGTGATCGTCACGCAATTCGGCAAACCAGTTGGAGAACCAATCGAGGAACCGGGACTACATTTCAAGCTTCCCATCATTCAAGACGTGAACCGAATCGATAAGCGTTTTCTCGAATGGGATGGTTCGCCCGTTGCCATCCCGACGCGGGACAAGACTTACATTCATGTCGACACTTTTGCTCGCTGGCGCATCTCCGACCCCAAGACCTTTTTCGTGCGGCTGCGCGATGAACGAAGCGCCCAATCGCGTTTGGAAGACATCCTTGGAAGCGAGACGCGCAACGCTGTGGCGAAACATGATTTGATCGAGATTGTGCGCACAGATAAGGAGCGCAAACCTCTCCGAGACGAAAGCCTGAAAAATGTACCAATCGGTTTGGGAACAATTGGCGTGCTCCCGCCGATTCAGTACGGACGAATTAAAATCGAAGAGGAAATCAAAACGAAGGGCGCGAAGAAATTGGCGGAGTTCGGCATTGATCTGCTCGATGTCCGGCTCAAGCGCGTGAATTACAATCCCGATGTTCTCGATCGAATCTACCAACGAATGATCAGCGAGCGCCGCCAAATCGCGCAGCGGTTTCGCTCAGAAGGTGAAGGCGAAGCGGCACGCATCGCGGGCCAAAAGGAGCGTGATCTAAATGAGATTCAGTCAACCGCCTATCGGCAGATGCAACAAATCCGCGGTGAAGCCGACGCCAAAGCGACCGAGATTTACGCGCAAGCTTACACCCAAAACCCGCACGCGGCCGACTTCTACAATTTCCTCAAGAGCATGGAGATCTATCGCAAGGTGTTGACTAAGGATGCTACGCTGGTGCTTTCTACCGACAGCGATCTCTTCAACTTGCTGAAACGCGCGAGCGCAAAACCTCCAAATGCGCCGCCTGCCCGCTGATTGCATCGACTGATTACAATTGATTTTCAATACTTGTCCACTTCGGACGCTAACTCCTCATCCCCACAACCAACTCGAAATTCGCCGATACTGCCGTGAAACCAGATCTGCATCCGGTTTAGGGCGAAAAAGCCTTTCTGTCTTTTCCTCCCTTTCAGACCCGAAGGCGCAGCGTCAACCAAGGCGAGAACGACGATTTACCGAAAAAAGCTTGGCGAGTAGATGAAGCTCTGGATAAATGGACCAGCGAAAGTTTAACTCATCCGAAAGGAATACCATGCTCTGGACTATAATTGTTATCTTGGTCGTGCTCTGGCTTCTTGGCTTTCTTGGCCACGTTGGCGGCAGTTTGATTCATCTCCTGCTCGTAGTTGCGGTCGTCGTCTTGCTTATTAACCTGATTCAAGGCAGACGAGGACTCTAAACCTCTGGTACGGCGAGCCAAACGCAATCAGCAACGCAATCGGCTACGTTAAGTTTTTCAGCCGTTCAAAATTGCTCTGAATTTTGCGGCTGAGCCAATCGCCTCTATAACAAATTTTAGCATGCGATCGCGTGACGCCGGCAGACCCCCGACAGCATCCCCCAGAGCGCTTCGAGAATGCGATTTACTGATGCTCTGACTGATTCGAAATTCCCCCTGTGGATGTACGCGCCGAGCATTTTTCGCTCAGTGGCAGAATGTTCGCGGTCAGCCTGCACATGCGCAGTGAAATAGCGATAATGTTCGGGATCGATAAATCCGTAATGCTTTTTGAGCCCATCGATCTTTGATTCACAAATCGCCGGGATTTGACTCTCGTAGGCGTACAATGCCGCGAGACCTTCGGCTGTGGACTCGCCGCTGCAAACTAATCGGAACGTATCGAGTAGATTTTGCGTCTCCGGTTCTTTGGCCGTATTGCGAACATCGACATAGGAAACGCCGAGGCCTTCGGCGAATTTTATCCAAAGCTGAGGATGATTCGGTGAGCCTGCCTCCTCATCGACTAAATTATTGAGCAATTGTTTCCGGGTGAACTGGTCGTCGCAGTTCGCGTGCACCGCCGAGAGATATGTCGGAAACGCGGCGACATGATGATAATACTGCCGCGCGTAATCTGCCAACGCCTCCCTGTTGAGCTCGCCGCGCGTCCATGCGAGATAAAACGGATGTTTCAATAGATGTTTCCTTGCGATGTCATTATCGATGTTGTCGAGATATGTGCTCATAAGATCTTTTAAACTAACGGATACATAACCGCATGTTCTCGGCCACTAATTTTTGCTGTGCCGAGCCTCAACAATTTCACATGCCGCTAACGCAAACCGCCGATTCGAGTTCCACAAACGCAGTCAGCTTTTCATCCGCGTGCACAACGAAATGCTTTCCGTCGTCCCGATGCGCGTCAGCAATCCAGATTGTTCGCCCCTCGGAATCAACGGCGGAGACACAGCCCCAACTCCAACCGGCTTTGCTGAAATTGTCAGCGATGATTTCCCAGCGGGAACACCTCATCACGTCCTTTGTTTCACTCTGGCCACGTTTCGCTGCTACTCAGGAAATCCACTCCCACGTTTGCGATGACTGCTGAGCAGAGACGCCGCTATGGATACTGTGATCACCGTCGCGACAATGAGCAGTGCTGGCAGGGTCTCAATTCTCCATGCCGTGTGCGCCAGCAGCATCTTCACGCCGACGAACGCCAGCACAAAGCCCAAGCCTGGCTTTAGGTAGTGAAACAGGTTTATGGCTCCGGCCAGTACGAAGTAGAGTGAGCGCAGGCCAAGAATCGCAAAGACGTTTGAAGAATAGAGAACGAACGGGTCAAGTGTGACCGCGAAGATTGCGGGAATGGAATCGGTGGCGAACATCAGATCGGTTGTTTCCACGCACACAAGCACCACCAATAATGGCGTGGTCAACCAGTGCCCCCCTCGGCGCACTACAAAATGATCCTCGTGATAATCGCGGGTCATTGGAACGCGATTGCGAAACCAACGCACGATTGGGTTGCGCTCTGGCCGAATTTTCTCGATGCGTCGAAACAGCATCCTGATCCCCGTGAAGATTAGGAACACGCCAAAGGGATAGAGCAGCCAACTGAAGCGGATAATGAGCGCCACGCCTGCGCCGATCATCACCAGCCGCATCACCAACGCGCCCAGAATGCCCCAGAAGAGGACCTTGCGCTGCCAGGCTGGCGGCACCGCGAAGTACGAGAAGATCAGCGCAAACACAAAGAGGTTGTCCACGCTGAGCAAATATTCGATGAGCCAGCTGGTATAGAACTCAAGTGCTATCTCTTGTCCGGCGAACTGCCACACGCCAACGCCGAAGAGCAATGCGAGGGTGACCCAGGTTGCAGTCCACCCGAGGGCTTCTTTAAATGATACCGCGTGGCCCCTCCGATGGAACACGCCCAAGTCCAGCGCTAGCATCGCCAAGATGAACAAAACGAAGCCAACCCATAGCCAAACTGAACTGATCATGCCGCATGTTCCCTTCTGTGAATGATCCAGGGTCAGCCCCACGCAGTCGAGTTTTTCAGCGGCTTCTCCAGAAATAAATGTGAAGGTCAATCAATACTAATCAGCGATGTGCTCCCGTTCGGTCGCGTGTGGTACGGCGAACGATGCCCGTGACGAACGCAATCGACTACGCCAAGTTTTTCAGCCGCTCACATGACGCTGTGACTCGCGTCTGAGATGATGCTGGCAACGTGATCGAGACGCACGAGCACGCTGGCGATTTCAAGGGAGTGGCAAGCGTCACACGCAAAACAAAGAGCCGCCACGCGGTGAAGCATGACGGCTGATTGTCAGCCTGCTGCTGTCTGAGCTTCTGCAGTTTACTGGTTAAGAACCGTTTGCGGTGTACGTCTGCTCGCTTCGAGCTGTGTGCCTACTTTCTGGATTTTTGAGTCCTGCTCTTTGAGACAGGTGACGACAATCTCCATCTCTTTCTTTAG
>JBKPQL010000083.1:0-3244 GCA_046734045.1 Verrucomicrobiota bacterium | reverse complement strand
CGCCTGCCTCGTTAGGTGGCGAAAGTCGCGCCCAGGAAACCACAAGCGATGTGGTCCAGGTGATTACGGCGAAGACCGCCCCGACGATTGCCAAAAAGACGAACAAACTTATCAAGCAATCGGCGCGCACGAGCTCTGAGAAGCCCCTGTCATTAGCGGCTCAAAAGCCGGTGCAAACGAGCACGAAGCCGCCCGCAGGCGCAACTTTTACGATGGAGCCCGTGCGCCCGATGAATCAGCCGACCGTAAATCAAACGGCGCAACATGGCAGCCATTTCAGCTTTAAAACTGCGGACGGTAAAAAGGAATCGGTTCCCGTCATCAGCCAGTACTACCCGAAGCGAATCGTTTACCCGTACGCCAAAATCGATCGGCGGATCGACAACAGGCTAGTGCAGGCGGCAACGCTCGCGCAGGAACGCGCGCATGCGCACTCACGCTCGCGCTGCTGGCATTACGTGAAAGATGCGTTGCTGGCGTCCGGCGTCATCGATTCTCGTCCCAAAACCGAGCTCGCCAGAGACGCTGCGTCAGAGCTCGTCAACAATTACGGATTTAAGAAACTGTTGATAACGGATCCATTCTCTGCGCCTGTAGGATCGGTGCTCGTGTATGGCACGGCTCGCAGCGTGGGGCATGTCGAGCTTCGCACCAAGGACGGATTCGTCAGCGATTTCCGCTCACCGACGCCATCGCACCGTCCGCTGATGGGCGTTTACGCGAAGCTGTAGGCCCTTCCCTTCGGCCTGAAAAAACCTTAGCTCAACTGATCCTGGTTTCCTTCCGCAGCTAGTCATGCCTGCGGTTGGCAAAGACATGAAGTCGTAATAGTCAAATCCGCCTTCGCCCAGACTTTTTTAAACTTCGCCTGCGTTTGAGCAACTTCGTCGGCGTTTTTGTTTTGCTTCCGCAAACTTTCTGCCAAGCCAAGTAAGGACCAGCCGTTTTCGGGCAAACGCGCGAGATCGTCGCGATAGACCTGCTCCGCTTCGGCAAAACGTTGTTGCTTCATCAACACCGCTCCGAGCGAGTGACGCACTGGAATCAACCACCCGGGTGGCTCATCATACTTGAGGGCGTCCTCCTTTTGGATTGCGGCGCGCAGTTGGTCAATGCCGCTATCAATCTTCCCTTCTGCGATCAGAATTTCTCCCTCGACCATCGGAATGGCGACGGCGAGAAGCGCTTCGCAACTATTGTTGCTTAAAAAATCTTCCTTTGGCACAAGCTTGGCGCGTTCGAGGAAGACATTTTGCGCTTTGCGCGCATTGGCCGTGTCGCCTTTCGCCGCGTACGTGATCGCTCGAGCGGCATGATGAAATGCGCGGGTGAACCACATCTTGTCAGTGTACTTTTCCGGCTCGGCCAAAATTTCGTCCCAGAGGCCAAAGCGCACCATTACTTCCAGCGGCATCGCGACGTTTGCTTCCGCTTGCAGCGCATTTTCCTTTAGAAAATCGGCCGGCATCTCCGCGACCATGGCGCGAATGTGTTTCATCGCCAGGTCGCGCTGACCCGTCATCATCGCGGCATAGGCAAGCATGGCGCGGTTATGCGCGACATACACGTTCAGAAAACCTTTGGCCGGCCCGAAAACCTTGCGGTGCCGTTGATCCGCTTCCACTGCCTTCTCATTCGTATGGACCGCTTTTAGCCATTGGCCGGTGCGAATGTCGATGTGCGACGGCATATGCACGTTGTGAGCGAGACCCGGTTGTAAATTGCGAAGCCGGTCCGCAGCGGCGATGGCGCGTTCCGGATTCGGAGATGCTTCTACCGCGTGAATGTAAAGATGATTCGCCAGTGGATGGTTCGGATTGAGTTTTAACACCGCGTCCAGAGTAGCAATGATCTCGTCCGTTCCCGGTTGCGGCTTGCCGTTTGGTGTCCATTGATCCCACGGCCGCAAGTTCATCAGTGCTTCCGCGAAAAAAGCGCCAACGTCTGGATCCTGTGGATATTTTTTCCACACTTCGCGCATGGCATCGGCATAAGCGCGATCCAGCCCGCTACGATCTTCCGGCTGGGGATTAGCGTAACGCTTTGCGAGGGCATCGATCAGCGCCCGCTCAACCGGCGACGCATTTCCGGCATTCTTTTGAGCGAGCTCAAGTTCCTTCCACGCGAGCTCCGCTGCAGACGGTGGAACGGCCATAGAGTTAATGTGGGGACCGCACGCGAGCGCCACGCCCCAATGCGCCATCGCGCACTTGGGATCGAGTTCCGCTGCCTGCTGAAACGCGCGGATCGCCGCGCGGTGATTAAATCCGTGGAGAAAACCGAGGCCCTGGTCGAAATAGCGTTGTGCTTGGGCCGATTTGGTCGTGATCTTGCGCGAATGCGAGCCGAGGCCGTCGTAAAGAGGCTCCTGTGCGGGGAGCACGCGGCACGTTACAAACACGACCACTGAACAGACGAGGATTTGAAAGAACTGGCTCTTCGGTTTCATAACAACAGGTAACAAAATTTGGGCCGCGGCGATTGCTTATCAAACGCTGTCATCGCATTGGGCCCGATGATACTATGCGCCAAATGGAAGCTGCCGATTGGGCATCACTAAGTGACTCTGAGCTTCTCGAGCGCCGCATCTCGTCACTCGGATTACGGCTCGAGGGCACCGCGTTGGAGCCGCTGATCCAACAACTGTACGATGAACTTTCAGCGAAGGGCTTGGTGTTTCACCCACCGTGCCACGTCGGCGATGAATGGTTCGTCCCAGTCGGTGTCCCTGCGATCTTTATTCCGTTTTTTCTCGTGCACGACCGGCTGCGCGCGCTCGAGCGCACGATGATGCTCGAAGTTGAAGGTGGGACGCCGGAGTGGTTCATGAAGTTAATGCGACATGAAGCGGGGCACGCTTACATGTACGCGCATCAACTAACCCGTCGGAAAAAATGGAAGAATTGTTTCGGGCAAACATCGCGGGAGGAAACGCCCGACACTTACCGGCCACGTCCATTCAGCCGCAGTTATGTCGTTCACCTTGAGGATTGGTATGCACAGAGTCATCCAGACGAGGATTTCGCCGAAACATTTGCAGTATGGCTCACGCCGGAGCTCGATTGGCGCAAAAATTACGCTGGCTGGCCGGCCCTGCGAAAAATGGAATATGTCTCTGAGCTGATGCGCTCATTAGCGGGCATGCCACGCGTGCACACACCGGAATATCGCGTAGCCGATTACGATTGTCTCAACGTCAAGCTGAAAACCTATTACGCGCGCAAACGCAAGCTCAACGAAGATA
>JBKPQL010000082.1:0-40406 GCA_046734045.1 Verrucomicrobiota bacterium | reverse complement strand
GAACAAGTGTCGAGGAGGTCATCAGGAAACTGGATAACGAACGCATTCAAGCACAGATTCATGCTGACGCGACGGCCCTTGATCGCATCTACGCTGCTGATTTCATAGGCGTAGGGCCAAGTGGCACAGTGAGAACCAAGCCGCAGGTGATTTTAGATTTCACATCAGGTAATTTGAAATTTCAATCTATCACCACCGATGACGTTCAAGTGCGCGTCTATGGAAACACGGCTGTGGAGACTGGCCGCTCAACAATGAATGGGCAAGACAAAGGCAAAACTGTTCCCCGTGACACTCGCTTTACCAGGGTGTGGGTAAGGCAGCAAGGGCCCTGGCGGTTGGTTGCCAACCATTACTCGTCCCAGACTACGAGCCAATAAGCAGTCCCAGCAAATGCCTAACCAATCGCTGGAGCCAACCGCTGGCCGCTGTGAAGTCTACGTTTAATTTCATGAAACACTTCTCGATGTTTGCCACGCTCGTTCCCACCAGCGGCGGCTCAGCTCCATCTCGTTAGACCTCAAAGCTGCTCGAATTCATGCCTTATATCCGAATCAGGAAAACTTCACTTGCAGTTGACGTGGTGGCTGGCCGCTCGACAAGAGGAGTTTTTGTGCCGATCAAGCGTGGTCGGTCGGGTTCCGCTTTCAACGATCAGCTCCACTACCTTGCTTATTTCAACGTCTTGTATCCGTTGGTCCAAGCGCGCGATCAAGAAAGAGGGCGAAGAGTCAAATATAAGCTCATTGAACCCGATCCTTGGCTTATCGCCTTGGCAGCGATCATGTGGGAAGGCCTCATTCAAGGCCTGACATGGGACGTGATTAAGGCGTCATGCTTGGCAGCGCTCAGCAAGCTTCGGAAGAAAAATCTCGCGCCTCCAAAACCCACGCAAAGAGTCGATACAAGGAACAAACTATTGAGAGCGGCCTCCCGCACTCAGATCGGTTTCTCATGGACTCAGTACGGTCACGCAGGTCGTCCACTCCGTGAATTCTTCCTTGGAATTAAGCGTGAGTTCCGGAAACGCTCTAGGGAAGAGCGACGCCAGATTACCAGCGGACGCAAGAAAACATTACGACGATGATCGCCTCTTCGTTGCGGGGTCTAACCAGGCGATGCAGCGAACCGCGGACCGTCCCTTATGCCTAACTTTGAGAGTAAGCGAATATCACTTCTAACTCGCGCGGTCGCTGATCTTGTGTCTCGTTAGGCCTATTTCACGCGCATGTCCACAGTTGGTGTGTTCGCTTCTATTTTTGACGACGTCGGCCGCATTCTTCTCGTCCGGCACGGCTATGGCTCGCGTCACTGGAGCACCCCGGGTGGGCATGTTGAGCCAGGCGAGTCCCCGTTTGCTGCCCTCAGGCGCGAAGTTATGGAGGAGATCGCGTGCGAGATTCGCATCGCATGTCTGATTGGCGTCTATGCGAAGCCGTATCGCGATGATCTTGTTCTTTCATTCGAGGCTGTCATTATCTCCGGCACTCCGCAGGTGTGTGCACCGGAGATATCGGATGTCAGATTCTCGACCAGGGATTCCCTCCCCGCTGATCTTGCGTTCAACACACGGATTCGTGTTGAAGATGCATTCGAGCAATGCCGCGGGATTGTTCGAGCGTTTGACAGCGCGGATTCCCTGGCTCCATCATTCGGCACGCATGTGCCTAGCCGCGCTAAGGCCTAACCAAACGATGAAGCCAACCGCTGACCGTTTAGAAACTTATGAAGTTGAAATTAGAAAGTAGAAAACTGAAAGGAGAGCTCGCTCTCGCCAGCGGTGGCTCAGGTCCTTCTCGTTAGACGGTGAGCGTGGCCAGCATACCTAGCGGCGTCATTGGCGGGATGGTAGCGACGTTGCTCCGTGCGTTCGTTGTTGGCCTGATTGTGGGTATCCTTGCCACCGTTACCATGGACGTCGTGGCGGTGATGGCTCTCCGGCTCGGCATCGCGGGCCGGGGGCCACGCCGAACCGGTCCGGATTTGATCGGACGCTGGATCGGCTACCTCTTTCAGGGCAAGTTCCGGCACACGGACATCTTGCAGACGCCGCCCTTGCGAGGAGAACTACTCTTGGGATTAGCCGCGCACTATTCGATCGGCATCGTGCTGACCCTTGTGTACCTTGGCCTATTGGTTGTGGCGCACGCGACGCCGACGGCCCTCAGCGCCATCCTCTACGGAACGGCCACCACGGTCTTCCCCTGGTTTCTCATGTTCCCATCACAGGGGATGGGCTGGCTGGGACGGGATGCGCCAGGTGATGCTCATCTGGCTCGCATAAGCCTGTTCAATCACATCATGTTTGGCCTGGGTATAGCCCTGTGGATAGCAGTGATCAGGCCAATCTGAAATTCAGCTGCTGCCCAGCCCTGGCAATAGCGATATTGTCATTACTGATCGCAGTGGCAAATGGGAAATGAAAGATCTCAATAAAACTCAGACAGAATGAGTTTAGCGTGTTTGCCACGACACCCTGCCGTGGCTTATCTCTTTCTCGTTAGACCTAATTTGACCGGTAAACCGCGAGATGCAGTTAGGATGAGCGTGAAGTTACATACGCGCCAACCAGTGGGTTCTCTGCTTCTGCTCTTGCTTTTGTTTCTATCGACGGGACTTGTCGCCCAACAAGGTGACGGAGAGCGATTCTCGGCTTTGATAAAAAAAGTTCGAGTTAATGGAGTGGAGCTTCATTACCTCGACAAAGGCAGCGGCATCCCGGTAGTTCTAATTCACGGCGGGCTCGGCGACTATCGGGAGTGGAACCCGCAGATCAAACGTATCAGTAGCCATTACCGGGTGATCGCCTATAGCAGGCGCTACAACTATCCCAATAACAACGCCGAGATTCCCGATCACTCAGCCATTGTTGAAGCTCGGGACCTCGCCGCACTGCTCGACGCGCTCAAACTGGAACGCGTCCATATCGTTGGCTACTCCTATGGCGCCCTAACGGCGCTGTTCTTTGCAACGGAACATCCGAAGCGGGTGCGCAGTTTGACGATGGCAGAGCCTCCCATTTTAGGATGGCTGTCCGAAATTTCGGGAGGGCAGACCGAACTGGACAAATTTATACAAACGATGTGGAAACCAGCGGGGGAAGCATTTCGACGAGACGATCCCGAGGCGGCGCTGCGGATCACGTGCGATTATTTCAGCGGCATAGGATCATACGATCAGCTGCCGACAGGGTTCAGGCAGTCCCTCATGGACAACATCCGCGAATGGAAGGCTCTCACCACTTCGCGAGATGCGTTTCCAATGCTAAGCCGCGACGCCGTAGTAAGCCTCAAGCTTCCGATATTGCTGATTACTGGTGAGAAAACTCTGGCTCCGTTGCGAATGATCAACGACGCTTTGAATCACCTGCTGCGTAATGCGAAGCAGGTCACGATCCCCGGTGCCACTCATGATATGTGGCTTGAGGACCCAGAAAGATGTGGACAAGCAACTGTCAACTTTCTAACTAAACACTGATCAGAAATCCACACTGTCTAACCAAACGATGCAGCGACGAAAGCACTTCATCAATCTTCGTTGTCGCCGTTGTCGATTGACTCGACTGGCTCGACGCGTTTTGTGAAACGGTTATACCGCGCGGTCATCGGCTCGTCATCGTTCTTCGGTTGTGGCTCGTTTTTGTGATGCCCTGTTGGCTGCGCTGCCTCATGGAACTGGCGTGCCACTTTCCAAATTTCGTCAACGTCAGCCGTTGCGCCGCTCGGCAACGTGGCAATAAACTTCACGCCGCTGGCTGGTTCCTTTCGTGGAATTGGTCGCCTATCGTATGGCGCCGATCGCTGAGACACAGCCCCGACTCCAACCGGCTTTGATAATTCTGTGATTGACCGCCGAGCCGCGACTCGGGTAGCCTGAATTGCAGTGTGGCGCGTCAGCGCTTAAATACTCCGCCTAGCCAAGGAGTCAGATCTTCGCGCCCTGTGTGTTTGGCACCAGCGGCCCGTTGACATAATGCGCAAGCAACTGCAACCCGCTAACCAATCGATGAAGCCAACGGCCCCATTCCGGAATAAGTTGATTCATTCCCTCACGCTCTTTCGCCTTCGGCTCGCCCATCTATGTCGCAACGCTTCCCGCGGGCTCCATTCAGCGTGTTTGCCACGACACCCTGCCGTGGCTTATCTCTTTCTCGCTACGCTCATATGTCGCGGGCTTTCGTAATTCTGCTGCTAGCCTGTTGGGCAAGTGTCGGGCTTGGCGAGGACATTTCTGCGATCAAATTCCCGTCACCTGATGGGCGCTTCGCGCTGCGAGTCGCAGATCTCAAAGTTGATTTGATCGAAACACTGTCCGGCAAGGTGATGTTGGATTTAGACACCTTATGGGTTGACCGGGAAGACGAGCGCAATAAAGATGAACCGGTACTAGTGTGGTCAAGTGATTCAAAGTGGGTGGCCTACGGCATTCGTAACTTGCAGTCAGGGAGTACGACGGTGTACTTTTGGGACGGCTCGGCCTTCAAGGAGCTTGCTTTGCCCGCAAAGCTGTCTGAGCCAAAGATAAAGCCTCGCAAGGGAGATAGCGGGGTAAAACTGAAAGGTTATGCAGTTGAGCCTTTGAAGTGGATAAATCCCGGAGAACTAGAGCTGTCCAGCAAGCTCACGGGGGAAGGTCGGGATATCGGATTTCATTACACGGGCTCGATTGTGATTACGGTGACGTTTGATGCGCGTCATCGCGCCTCCGTGAAGAAGGTTACCGGTACGAAAACCGAAGTGTCGGAGTAGCGGATCACAACGATTGTGAGCCTAACCAAACGATGAAGCCAACCCACTACTTTGTTGCCGCCACAGAAATCATGCGCAGCTTAGTTTTCAAAGTGCTGGGTGACTTATCTCTTTCTCGTTAGGGTTAATCGTATGAGTGAGCCAATCCGCCTGCGCTGTTTTATGGAGAACCTCTACGGGCACTCGGTAATCACAATCGGAAACCAAGATTGGCAACGTCTTGTAAGATCGGACGGATCGCCGACAGTCGTGGAGCAGATTCCGAAGAAGCTCTCAGGCGTTATGCGCGATGCGGAAGTTCGCAATGCCGCTAGCCGCTTGGTTTCCCCGCGTGGCAAGCCGAAGGTCTGCTCGAAGAGTTTGCGATGTGTCGTCGTGGCGAGGCTGCTGGAGTCGAATCAGGAGTGGTTGAAGCCTTGGGCCGAAGTCCGCGGTCATTCGCGGAGTTTGCGCGAGATTATGCGCCGCTTTTTGCCTAACCATACGCTACAGCGAACCCGGCCGGTGCGCTGTGGTTGTAATCCATGCGTCCCGCGGGCCAGCTCGCTGAGCTTGGGTCGTTAGGCCTGGCCCCCATGGATGGCCATGGAAATTAATGGTGCGAGATGAGGAGTATGATGTTCGCGATCAAAGCCGAGATTAACGATCCGGGGGCGGAGACGTTCGCGTTCAGCGCGCAGAAGACGATGTATGGTGGCAAGCACATCGCCAAAGGCGATACGATCTTCGTCTTCGCGAGCGAGAACGAAGGCGGGCCCGGTCTCATCGCCAGCGGCGTCGTCACCTCAGCCAAAGCGATCGCAAAGAAACGCGGGATCGCCCGGCAAACGCCGCGCGTGAGCATCACCATCAGACGCACCGCGCTCGCAAAGCGGCGCCTGGGCCGGAGCGAGCTCAAACTTTTTTCCGATTGGAACGACGGTCGGCCTGAGACCGAGCTCAATTTCAAATTCTATCGTCAGGCAACGAACAAGATTGTCGGCATCTCGGATCAAGCGGCGGCGTTCCTCCGCGGATTCTTTTAACGCGGCCGATTTATCGTGCACATCAGTCCACCTGCGATAGCTATGGGCAGTTCGCGAGCTATCCATCGTCCCTTTGGCCAGATTCTTGACCCGCGGCGGTGAGGCAGCATTCACAGCGAAGAAGAGTTTCCCGCCCACAGCTTGACCGCAACGGTATGCGTTAGTTAGCAATACATTAACGCGTGATCAGCACGTACCCTGTTTCCCGGCCGTCTCTCGTTTGGTTTGATTTCAATTGAGAGGCGGCAGCACCTTGTAGCTGCGGTATTACAGCTGGTGCCTTCTCGGTTGAGACAACCAGCGCATCGAGATTCCGGTCGTTCCATTCCGCTTGAGCGCGGTCAGGCTCAATGAAGTGTGTTTTTCGCAGGTAAAGCAGCAGCCCTTCGTCCTTTGCGGAAATGACTTCATAACGCCAATGATTTGTCTCCGCTTCATGTCGAACCTTTCTTCCAAAGACCACGAGCGCGTCGCGATGATTGCGATAGCCAGAGACGACTTTTAAAATTGTGTAGCCGCCGGTAAATAAAATCGCGAACACCAACGCGACGGCCAGAGAGGTACGCCATGCCTCGGCAACCGATCGGCGCGGCGCGTTGATTCTAGCGGAAACTTGCGCTGCCAAAAGCAAACAGAGCGGCGGAACAAGGGGGAAAATTCGATCAACACGCTTTGATGGAATCAGCGACATCACAATCAGGCCGCCTGCACTCCAGCAAACTAGCCAAAACGTTTCGGGCGACATTTCGCGAAAGGCCGAAAGCAACCGCCAATTCCGCGACCTAAGATCAACAATTGCTAGTGCGATCATTAGCACGCTCCATGGAGCAAATTTGTGCAACAGATGCGGCAGATAAAAATAGAGCGGTTGTGGCCGATGGACCGTTTCACCAAATCGCCCAAGAAATTCGCGCATGACAACTTCATCGAAAAAGCCGCGTTGCGACAGAATCCCGCCGATTACCCACAGAAGAAAGACGCCTAAAGATGCAAGCCACGGCCACGAGCCAGACCAAGCGCTGTAGTGCGAAATGCCCGTCCGGCTCGGATCGTGTCGTCTACAGCGCCATTCAAACAGCAGAATCCCCGGCAGTAAAAACGCATAAACAATCGGGCCTTTGACCAACATTGCGACTGTGAGCAATACGAAGAGGTAAAATCGATCTTGCGATTTCCATGCCGTTCTTCCCCGCATTTTTTTCCAGATCAGCAAGCCGATGAGGAAAATTAGGAGCGCTAGCGGCATGTCGGTGCGGACGAGCGTTGCCATCCGGGGACTCAGCAGATTTAATCCGAACGCGGTGAAGGCAAGCAATCCCGCAATTCTTCCGTAAGCAGAGGTCACGGCACGAAACAGCAAGATCGCTATCGCAACCACGGCCAGAAACGATGGCAGCCGCCACGCCACATCCCACGAGCGCGTCATGGTAAAGAGGCCGGCCGAAATCCATCCCATCAATGGCGGCTTCGTCGCCACGTGTTCGTGCGGTGTCTGCTGGTAAAACCAGCGTCCTTCCTTGATCATCTGAAAGGAAGTAAATGCCTGCTTCGCCTGATCGTAATCGTCCAGTTGCCACGGCAAGTTCGCGATGAGAAACAAAAAAATCGTGACCGCAGCGGTAATCCAGACGGTACGCTTGCTCTGAAGAGAATCCTTCAGCCACAAAAGCTGCATGTTGCGCCGCCGGTTCAGTCGTGCCAGAGCACCGCTCTCATCGGTGCGCCATCGCCGCCCGCGATTTTTAGAGGCAACGCTACCAAATTATAAATGCCAGGGCTGACCCCACTCAGATCGAGCGATTCAATAATGGCAATGTCAGCCGCTGCCAGCGCGTGATGGTTCTGCAACGACTTCGAGTCGATCTCATCTACAGACGGAACATCCAATCCTAACAGTATGACCCCGTTTTTCTGCAGCCACCGTGGGACGTCAGCTGCAATCACTGGAATTTGCTTCGGAAAAACGGCCGAATTGCTCCATCGCCCGGTCTTTACCAGAAGGCGTGAGGTCTGCGCGATTTCCTCAGCATGCGGCTGGAAATCTTCGATCGTGATCAGCTGTTTTTCCTTTCGCTGCGAGAAACTCTCCGCAAGATCGACAACCACGGCTCGCCCCAGATAGATTTCGAGCGGCGCTTTCTCGATCGATTCGCCGGCTGCATCGAAGTGAAATCGGGCATCGGCGTGCGTGCCGTTGTGCACGCCCATGTTCATTGCGCCAAGATTCACACTCTGGCCTGCCGCTATCCGTTTTGTCAGCCGGAAGTGAAATGGCTCGTCACCGGGCCATTCTGCCAAATCGTTCCAGAGCGTTCGTGAGATATCCCAAACTTTCATCGCCTCGTCAGTTAACTCCTTTCATGTCGATGTTCCAATCTCGTCCATAATCGCTCGCGCCGCCTTTTTGCCCGCGTCGCCTTTGCCCAGTTTTCCGACGAGTTCATCGAATTCGGCAACCATGCGCGCACGCGCCTCCGTTTTTTCCATCAACTCTTTTACTGCCTTGATGATGGCCTTCGGTTTCGCCTGATGCTGGATAAATTCAGGAACAACTTCCTTGTTAGCAAGCACATTGGGCATACCAAGATGTTTCACGGTCACGACGAGTCGCGCCGCGAGATAGGTCGGCCATGCCACCTTGTAAATCAGGACAAACGGCAGCCGAAAATAAGCCGCTTCAAGCGTCGCGCTTCCCGAAGCAACGATTCCCACAAAAGCTTGCTGCATAATCGCTTTTGTCGCGTCGATCTTGATCTGAATCATTTGTCGATCTTGCCGCGAAAGCTTTCGGCGTTGCTCGAGTATTTTGTTCATCTCCGCCGCAAGTCCCGCGGATGCTGCCGCAACTTCAAAGCGCAAACCTGGTCGGCGCCGATGAAGCAGATCCGCCGTCTCAATGAGAACTGGAAAAATCTTGCGCACTTCACGCAGACGGCTGCCGGGAAAAAGGCCGATTAAATCCGGGTCGCGCTTGGTGTCGATCCTCTGGGTCTCCAGTCTTTCGATCATCGGATGACCAACGAATACCGCACGCAGTCCAGATCTATTGTAAATGTCAACTTCGAATGGAAAAATGCAGAGCATAAGATCGAGAAAACGCGCCATCTTTTTGATCCGACCGCGATTCCACGCCCATACCTGTGGGCTGATGTAGTAGATGATTTTTTGTTGCGGCGATCGATCTCGCAATGCGCGGGCGAGTCGCAAATTGAAGCCCGGATAATCGATCAGCACCAGCGCGTCGGGTTTGCTCTTTTCAATTTCGCTGAGCGTCCGCCGGAATTGCTCTCGAAAATAACCGTATTTTCTGATCACTTCCCACAATCCGAGCACTGCTGCTTCACCGATCCAATCTTTGAATTGCTCGCCCGCGATGGCTCGCATTTGCGGACCGCCGCGCCCAATAAACTGAATCCCGCAAGTGCGGGACACCTCGCGCAGCGAACGCATCAACGCCGCGCCATGGTTGTCCGCGCTCACTTCGCCCGCGACGAAATAGAGTTTTTTAGCCACCCGAGGCGATTCGCTTCGTTATTTTGACCGCCAACTCCAAAGCCGCGGTCGCGTGAAACCCGGAAACGCGCGGCTCGCGCCTAGTGCTCGCGCATTCAACAAACGAGGTGAGCTGAAGTTTGAGCGGCTCTTCGCGTTCGATCTCGACCTTGTCACGGGTGATCCGTCCGCCTGCGCGCCGATATATTTCGCCGCTCTGATTTTGATAATCGAGCGAGAGATATGCATCCTCCTGAAACACGCGAATCTTGCGCATCCGCTCGGGACTGATCCGGCTGGAGGTAACGTTTGCCACGCAACCATTCTCGAATCGCAGCCGGGCGTTGGCGATGTCTTCGCCCCGGCTCAAGACCGGCACGCCTACCGCGTCGATGCTTTGCACCGGGGAACGCACAAAGTGTAAGATGACTTCCAGATCGTGAATCATTAAATCGAGAACGACACCGATATCGGTGCTGCGTTCCGGGTAAGGCGACAGTCGATGCGCTTCGATGAACCGCGGATGAGTCAGATGTTTCTCCAGTGCGCTCAAAACCGGATTGAACCGCTCGACATGACCCACCTGCAAAATCACGTCTTTGCTTGCCGCCAATTTCACGAGTTCGCCGGCGTGCGCGGTGTTGTCGGTAATTGGTTTCTCGATTAACACATGTTTGCCCCCTGCAAGTAGCGACCGGCCGATTTCGTAATGCGTATTGGTCGGCGTGGTCACCGAAGCGGCATCGACCATCTCAATGAACTCATCGAGCGATTTTGCCGCTGTCGCGCCAAACTTTCGTCCGATCGCGTTTGCTCTCGCAAGATCGATATCGTACACGTGGGTAAATTCCGCCGCCGGAATTTCGGCGTAAAGCCGCGCATGATTGCTCCCGATATGGCCAACACCCACAACGCCAACACGCGGTTTCTTTATCGACATAGGATGTTTTCAGCGCGCGACATTTTTGAGAAACCAATCGTAGGTTTGTTCGATGCCATCCCGAAGCGGGATCGTCGGCCGCCAGCCAAGATCGCGCAGTTTGCTGATGTCGAGCAATTTTCGCGGTGTGCCGTCCGGTTTGCTTGCGTCCCAGGCCAGCTCGCCATCGAAACCGACAACGTCACAGATTATCTCCGCCAGTTCGCGGATCGAGATATCCTCGCCCGAGCCGACGTTGATGATCTCGGATGAATCATATTTCTTCAGCAGAAACAGGCATGCCGAGGCAAGATCGTCCACGTGCAAAAACTCGCGACGTGGTTCGCCTGAACCCCACACCACCACCTCGCGCGCCTTGTGCATTTTCGCTTCGTGCGCTTTGCGCAGGAGCGCGGCCAGCACGTGTGATGTCTCCAGATCGAAATTGTCATTTGGTCCGTAAAGGTTTGTTGGCATCACCAAAATGAAGTTCGCGCCGTACTCGCGCGCATACGCCTGGCAAAGCTTGATGCCAGCGATCTTAGCGACGGCGTAAGCTTCGTTGGTCGGCTCGAGCGAGCCGCTCAACAGCGCTGTTTCCGGAATTGGTTGCGGCGCAAACTTGGGATAAATGCACGAGCTTCCCATGAAAAGTAGTTTGCGCGCCCCGGTCTTGTGCGCCGCGTAAATGACGTTGTTTTGGATCCGCAAATTATCGAGGAGAAACTCGACCGGATAATCGTTGTTCGCCTTGATGCCGCCGACCTTTGCGGCAGCGAAAATCACAATCGCGGGTCTTTCCTGCGCGAAGAAATCGCGCACTGCTCGTTCGTCAGCAAGGTCAAGCTGCGAGCGGTCGCGCTTCGGCAGATTCTGGAAACCCTCCTGTTCAAGCCGCCGGATCAAAGCGCTGCCCACCATACCGCGATGGCCTGCCACAAAGATTTTTTCGAACTTATCCATGAGTCAACCGTGGTACGCACCACTAGCCACAGACGTTTAGCATTTTCTCTTTTCCGCATTTACGCAATCCTCACTTCGTGGATTCAACGCGATCGAGTTTGCCAGTTTAGATAACATACAAGCAATGCGTGAAGAGCAGCGCATTTGGTGTTGCTGACGGGCACGCGACGATTTTGAATCCGGCTGCAATGATCTCCGACGAAACGAAAGCAAATAGTCACGGGCGTTGTTCTCGAATTTGGGTGATGTCCTTCGCTTCAGTGGGGATGGCAACGCTGGCGAGTACCGCGATTGCCCAATCATCGGCGGAGCGGAGGGACGCAGCAGACCAACTCATTCCGTGGTTGCTGGATGAAGATCGACAACTGCGCGGTGTCCCATTCAGCGAAGTCATATTTGATACGACAGGGAGAAAAGTAATCAGGTTCGATGGGAAAAATGCAGTCGATCAGCGCGTCGCAAAGGCAATCAGCACAGCATGCGACGCAACGATGAAGCGACTGAATGCGCCAGGTAGTGCAATCCAAAACGTAGATCGCATCAACGAAGTGAGTAGCCATGTTGAGGATACTTTGCGGGAATTGCTCAACGCTACTCCTGATTTTCACTGCGATTTTCCGCTCACAACCGAAGGCAAAGTGCAGCGTTCCGGTTATCCCGACCTGCGTATAGTCGATGTGGAGAGTAAGCGCGTCTTTTATCTGGATCCAAAACTTTACGCCGCCGGAAGCCGCGACAACAGTTTCCGCACGTTCTATTTCGAGCCGAAAAAAGCGACCAACAAAGTACTCGATGACGCCGTGCATTTTATCGTCTGCTTCGAGCATGAACCGCGCGAAGATAGATCGGCTAAGACCATGTGGAAATTCACGCGCTGGGACCTTGTCAATCTTTCTCAGTTCAAGGTGAAATTGAAAGCCGAGTTTCAGGCAAGCAATCGAGATATGTACCGCCCGGAGGCCATTGTCGCCACAGGGAGGAGCGATTAACTCCGAAAGCTTTCGAGAGTTGACCTCGATCGCCTGCTGCGAGAGTAACAGTTGCTCATAGTGATTGGGGCGGTAGCTTGTTGCTCCGATGATTGCCAAGACGGCGGCGACCTTTCAGTTCGATACGATCGATGATGCGGTGAGCGACATCGCCAAAGGGCGTATGGTCATCGTGACCGATGACGCCGATCGTGAGAACGAAGGCGACCTGGTGATGGCGGCGGAAAAAGTGACGCCCGAAGCCGTCAATTTCATGGCCACGCACGGGCGCGGCTTGATTTGCGTGCCCATTTCGAACCAGCGCGCTGAGCAACTCGGCTTGCAACGAATGGTCACGCAAAATCGCGAAAAGCATAGGACGGATTTCACCGTTTCGGTGGACGCGGCCCGCGGCGTGACTACCGGCATCAGCGCGTACGATCGCGCCACAACCATCCTTGCAATCGCCAATTCGAAATCGTCGCCGGAGGATCTCAACCAGCCGGGCCACGTATTCCCATTGCGCGCCAAGGATGGTGGCGTACTGCGTCGCGCCGGTCACACCGAGGCCGCCGTCGATCTAGCAAGAATGGCGGGCCTGCAACCGGCGGGAGTGCTCTGCGAAATCTTGCATGATGACGGCACCATGGCGCGGTTGCCGGAACTGATGGAGTTTCGCAAAAAACACGGACTGCGCATTTGCACGATCCAAAGTTTGATCGCCTACCGGCGTGTTCGCGAGAAGCTGGTGGAGCTGGAGCAAATCGTGAAAATGCCGACCGATTACGGCGATTTCGATTTACATTTATATCGTTCGAAGCTCGACGGCCAGCATCATCTCGCGTTGGTGAAAGGCAAGATCGACAAGAATAAACCGACACTTGTGCGTGTGCACAGTCAGTGTCTCACCGGCGACGTCTTCGCTTCGCGCCGGTGCGACTGTGGAAACCAATTGCACGCCGCGCTTCGGCAAATCCAAGAGGAGGGCAATGGCGTGTTGGTTTACATGCGCCAGGAAGGACGCGGGATTGGCCTCGCGGCAAAAATCCACGCTTATAAGTTGCAGGAGGAAGGCCTCGATACCGTGGAGGCCAATGCGAAGCTGGGCTATCCGAGCGACCTGCGCGATTATGGGCTCGGAGCACAGATTCTTTTCGATCTCGGCGTGCGGCAGTTCCGGTTTCTGACAAACAACCCGAAAAAAGTTGTCGGCCTGGAGGGATACGGCCTCGAAATGATCGAGCAGGTGCCGATCCGCACTGAGGCCAATCCGCACAACGAAAAATATCTCGAGACAAAAAAGACGAAGCTGGGCCACTTGCTGTGATTACGGATTGCGGCGCGATCAAATTGTAATTCTAAACGCAAATGTCGAGCAGGGCGCCGTCTCGTCCGGAAATTGCGAAAGCCAAGCGCACGTTCCACATCGTTGCTAGCCGCTTTAACGCACAATTCGTGGATGGGCTCGTCGATCACGCCGCGCAAGAGCTGCGCGAGTTAGCGCCGGATGCGACGATTTCTCTCCACCGCGTGCCTGGAGCGTTCGAAATCCCGGTGGTTGTTCGCGAACTGGCGGCGCAGGATAGAGCCGATGCGATCATTGCTTGCGGCGTGATCTTGCAGGGAGAAACCAATCATGCACAAAATCTGAGTCGCTCCGTTACCGATGCGCTGCAACGTATTGCAGTTGAACACGGCACGCCGGTGATCAACCTGGTGCTTAGTTTCGAGAACGAAGCGCAAGCGCGTGCGCGCTGTCTCCAAAACAAAATCAATCGCGGCACGGAAGCTGCCCGGGCAGCAGTGGAAATCGCAAATGTCCTGTCGGAACTTCGTAGGAGTTGATTTGTATGGGAAAACGGCGACGGGCGCGGGAAGCGGCGATCCAATATCATTTCTGGCGGGATCTCCAGCACGGCGAAGGGCCGGAGAAAATCGACGATTTCTGGGAATTTTGTCCGACCAAGCCGCGCGTGCGCGCGTTCGCGCAGCCGCTCATCGAAGGAATGATGGCGCATCTCCCGGAGATCGACGAACGCATCCGGCGCTATTGTGAGAATTACGAATTCCGGCGTATCTCGCCGGTCGATCGCAATATTCTCCGACTCGCGATCTACGAGATGCTTTATCGCGACGACATCCCGCCGGTTGTCTCGATCAACGAAGCGATCGAGCTGGCAAAGACTTTCGGCGGTGCGGAATCGGGTCGTTTTGTGAATGGCATTCTCGATCCCGTGCGGAAAGATTTGGATCGGCCGGCGCGAGAAGCGGTGAGAAGAGAATCGTAAATCGTTGCATCGTTACATCGGTTCACGATCCTCAAATTCCTCGAATTTCGATTTTCGATTCACGATCGCGCGATGAACTTTCTCCAATCTCTCGCCCAACAATTCGCCGGCAAGCCAGTCGACTGGGACGAGCTAGAAGAAGGGCTCATCCGGGCCGATCTAGGGGTGCCCATTACGATGCGAATCATCAAAACACTCCAGGAGCGCGAGGCTTGGTCTTTGCTTGGAATTGGCGATGTGATCAGAGCCGTGCGCGAAGAGATCGCGCGCATTTTGCCATCTGATTCAGCGCCAATCCGCCGGGCGAGTGGCAAACCAACTGTAATTTTGATTGTCGGAGTCAACGGCACTGGCAAGACAACATCCACCGCGAAACTCGCGCATTATTTGCAAGGTAGGGGCGGTTCACCTGAACCGTCCGCGCGCGATTGGGGTCAATTGCGCCCACCTGGTGAAGATCGACAGAGCGTGATACTTGCCGCAGCCGACACTTTTCGCGCCGCGGCAATCGAGCAGCTCGGCGTCTGGTCAAAAAGACTCGGGGTCGAAATGGTTGGCGGCCAGTACGGCGCCGACCCGGCCGCCCTATGTTACGAAGCGTATCAGGCGGGGGCTAAGAGTGGGATCGACTTTTTACTTTGCGATACGGCTGGTCGCCAACACACTAAAACGAACCTGATGGCCGAGTTGCAAAAGATAAAACGCACGCTTGGCAAACTCGATCCACATGCCCCGCACGAGACGCTGCTCGTAGTCGATGCAACTACCGGCGGCAACGCGCTCAGTCAGGCGCGCCAGTTTCATAGCGCACTTGGGCTCACCGGCCTCATCGTGACGAAACTCGACGGCAGCGGCAAGGGCGGAATTGTCGTCGCGATCCAGGATGAAACGGGAATTCGTACGCGTTTTGTCGGCACCGGCGAAAAGCTTGACGATTTCGCTCCATTCGACGCTCGCGAATTTATCGCCAACATGTTGTAGTCTCGAGCCAAACGCCGTGGGTCAAGCAATCAAAGCAGCAATCGCACCAGAGGAGACTGTCCCTGCAGCCGTAGCGACGGGACTGCGCGGTTTCCTGGCGAAATTCACCGTGCTCAAAGGCGCGCAACGCGAGTTGTGGCTCACGTTCCTGATTAAGTTCTTCATTTACACGGCATACTCGGTCACGAACAAAACGATGGTCCTATGGCTGTCGAAGGATCTCGGCTTTAGCGATCAAGCCGCAGGAGCACTGGTCGGCTGGGTCTGGGCGCCGGCAATGACCATTTTCACACTGCTGGCTGGCTCGGTGACAGATGCGATCGGGTTGCGCCGCACTTTTTTCCTCGGCGTCGCCATCTGCACAATCGCGCGCAGCGTAATGGTCGTTACGACGACCCCATGGCTCGCGCTCACGTGCGGCGTTCTTCCGCTGGCAATTGGCGAAGCTCTCGGAACACCGGTGCTGCTGGCGGCAACCCGGCGCTATTCCACCGTAACTCAGCGGTCGATCTCGTTCTCGATCATCTACATGGTGATGAACGTCGGCTATATCGCCGCAGGCTGGATTTTCGATTACGTTCGCCAACTGAACTTGCACGTCAGTCTCTTCGGATTTGAGCCAACCTCATACCAGCAACTGTTCATGGTCAGCCTCGCATTCGAGATCGTGCTGTTTCCCGTGATTTATTTCATTCGCCGAGGAGCAGAAGCTAACGGAGGACCCGTGACTGACAAGTCGTCCCGCAATCGCGGAACTGTGCCGGCTTTTTGGAGAGGGATCGGTGAGACGGTGCGGCAAAGCGCGATCGACACAGCGCACCTTTTTCGGCGGCTTATCGGCCAATCCGGCTTCTACCGGCTACTCGTTTTCTTTCTCTTCATCGGATTTCTCAAAGCCATTTTCCTGCAAATGGATTACGTGTTCCCGAAGTTCGGCATTCGGGAGCTTGGCTTGCAAGCTCCGGTCGGGAAAATTTCAAACATCAACGCAATCATGATTATTCTTCTGGTGCCGATCGTGGGCGCGCTGACGCAAAAGTTTGCGGCCTATCGGATGGTCGTGATTGGTGGAGCGATCTGTGCCGCTGGAGTATTCATCATGGCGCTGCCGACGGAATGGTTCCAGCCCGCGGCTAACAGCGTGATGGGACAATGGCTCGGGCATGGCTACCTCGGACTGCACGGGAGTGTTCATCCCTACTACATCATGACTGCGTTCTATCTAATCGTCTTCTCGATTGGGGAAGCCTTTTATTCACCGCGCGTGTACGAGTATGCTGCCGCAATTGCCCCAAAAGGGCAGGAAGCCTCTTACGGTTCCCTTGCGTACCTTCCATTCCTAGTGGGCAAACTCCTTGTAGGAACCGGGGGCTGGTTGCTCGCTGCGTTTTGTCCGGAGCACGGCCCGCGGCATTCCGGAACGATGTGGTTAATCTTTGCTATGGCCGCTTCGGTTGCGCCGATCGGATTAATTAGCTTGCGCCATTACATTCGCGTCCCTGAAGCCGGGCGCCAGGATTGACAAGTGACGCAAATTCACGCCGAAGCGCATCCGTGTGATGATCGCCCTGACGGCACATAGCGCCCAACCACTGTTTGTCTCGCCTTCGAATCTAATTAAAAGGGGAAGCCCCGGGCGTTTGCCAGAAAGGGTGGTTGTGCTAAAATTAACTGCTGCTGAAAGGGGCGATTCTCACGCGAGAAATCAGGGATGAATACTACACGATTACCTTACAAACATTCGCATAAAACGCTGTGGCTTGGTTTAGCTGGCACAGTCGTTGTGATTGTCGGCTCCATTCTGTTGAGTTATGCTCAAACGCAGAAAAAAGAAGCTGAGAAAACTGAGAGAATAATGAATCCGACCAAGGAAGTTCCCGGCGACGCCGAACTGCGAAGGCAGTTAACCAAAGATCAGTATCACGTGACGCGTGAAGGCGGCACGGAAACGGCGTTTCATAATGCCTACTGGGACAATCATAAGGCCGGAATCTATGTGGACGTCATCACCGGGGAGCCGTTGTTCAGTTCGCTGGATAAGTTCGACAGCGGGACTGGCTGGCCCAGCTTCACCAAGCCGATCTCCAAGGAGAGTGTCGTGGAAAAACGCGACTCTTCTTTCGGAATGGAACGCACCGAGGCTCGGTCAAAATCCAGCGATTCACATCTGGGCCACGTCTTCAATGACGGCCCTGCGCCCACTGGCGAACGCTACTGTATGAACTCGGCAGCGCTACGTTTTATTCCGGTGGAGAAATTGAAGCAAGAAGGCTACGGCGAATATCTCTCACTGTTTCAATCGCAGCAAAGCGCTGACCAGCAAGGGCAGGGCTAGGGCAGCAAACACAAGGCCAATTGTGACAGCAGGGCGGGCGCGCTGCGCCGACGGGACCCTGCTGCGCGGCATCGCCACCACGTGGTGCGGCGAGCTGATTCGCTTTTGAACTCGGGGTTCAGCGCGCTAATTTATTGCGCTGCCATGACCAGAGACGATTTCGATTACGCAATTGAAAATACTCAGGTGATTCTTGCGCCGGAACGCCAGATTGCGACCTTCGGCAGTACCAGCTTCAATTTTTATTTGATCTCTGAGCTGATGGACCGTGTCGATCAGGTCCGGGTTCGCAATGGAAAGATTCACGCTGAGCGTCCGCAGATTCTGACGCCAGAACACTATTGCCGGCTGTTACTGGACGGTTTCGGCGAAAAAGCGGAGCGATACGTCGATCAACTGCGAGAACACGCTCGGAACATCGCGGTGCTTCGTTACGGTTTTCAATTTCGCAAAACCGATCTGAGCGAGCAAACGCTGCGCGATTCGATCGACGCGGTCATTAACCGCACGAAACGCCGGGTCGAAAGCACAGACGAGCCGCTCAGCGCCATCATCCAAGGCGTGGACGATGCGTGGGAAGTTTGTCTGCTCAAATTCACTATCGATCTCGTCGAACGGTCGAGTGGCGGCAATATCGGCGACTTCCGCAAGCGCGGCTTGTTGTAGCCGCTTAACGCGTGTCGAGAAAGATTTCCCTCTACTGGCTCGGTTAGTGGCGGAAGCGCCTACCGCGCCTCAGAGATGCGCGCCAATAAACGCGCCGGCACCAACGAGCGCGCGTCGGCCGGGCTCCAGATGAGCATTCCATAGATGCCATGCATGGATCATGTGCGGCCAAATCTCCAAGGTTACGGCCACGTCAGCTGCACCCGCCGCTGCTGCGAAGCGAGTGGCGTCATCGAGCAACGTCTCGGCGGAACCTACCTGGATCAACATTGGCGGGAAGTTCCTGAGGTCGGCGTAGAGAGGCGAAACGCGCGGGTCTTTTCTATCGATTCCAGCGGGGAGATATGCATCGGTCAATTCCTTCAGATAGACCGTATGGATGAGTGGATCTACAGCTTCCTTAGTGGCGAGCGTTGAATCGGACATCGTCAGATCCATCCACGGCGATATCAGCCAGGCGCAAGCCGGAAGCTCCTCATGCGCATCGCGTAACTGGCCAATCAACGCGACTGCGAGCCCTGCGCCAGCGCTGTCGCCACCCACTGCGATGCGTGCAGCACGAATACCCTGATCCCGCAGAAAACGCCACGCCGTCATTACATCCTCGTAGGCTGCGGGAAACGGATGCTCGGGAGCGAGTCGATATGCAATAGCCAGGGTTCGCACTCTGGCGGCTCGGCCCGCCTCTGTCACCAACCGGCGGTGGCTCAGGATCGAACCGGAACAATAGCCTCCGCCATGAAAAAACATCAGAACGCGAGAAGGATCGCTACCTGGCACAATCGAGTATTCTCCGGGAACACCCATGGCGTCGACCGCAGTAAGTGCCACGTCGTCGGCTACGGCCCAAATAGAACCAACATCGTCGAGGCGCTTTCGCCGCTCGGGCCATCCGACAGGTCGTGGCTTGGAACTCAGCAGTGCACGGACAGCATCGATTTCGCTTTGAGCCATCGCCTTCTGGGGATTATTCCTCACCAAGGATCAATTCGTAATCGGAGTATAAACTTTCAGCTTTCGTCGGTGCCTACACCTTGTCATTCTGCGCGTTCGAACCGCAAGTGAAAAACTATCTTCGGCTTAATCTCAGCTTACTCTACTGGATTCTCATCGCGCCGTTTACTGGTCAATTTTTCAAGATCGCTCCGATTTTTCGTCAAATGGTGTTCATAGGTGTGCGCGCGGCGCCGATGGTGGCGCTAACCGCATTCAGTGTGGGCGTGACGCTGGCCATGCAGGCAGCCCATTCTCTCCAGAGTCTCGGTGCAGAAATGTACATTCCCGACTTGGTGATGATCACGCTGTTGCGCGAGATGGGGCCGGTGTTGATCGCTGTCATTGTGATTGGTCGAAGCGGCTCCGCCGTCGCCGCGGAGCTGGGCACGATGAAAGTGTCCGAGGAGATCGAGGCACTCGAAGTGATGGCGATCAATCCGGTTCAGTATCTGGTCGTGCCGCGTTTCTTGGCGATGCTGGTAATGTTGCCAGCCCTGACCATCTTCGGAAATTATATCGGCATCCTGGGCGGCTGGGCAGTGTGCCGCTTCGCTCTTGATTTCAACACCGCAGGTTACATCCTGCGCGCACTGGAGAGCGCAGATACTTGGGATTTGTACTCGGGAATGATCAAGAGCGTCGTGTTCGCGTGGATAGTTATCACGATAGCATGTAACGCTGGGCTAACTGTGGAAGGCGGCGCCGAGGGCGTTGGTCAGGCGACGACTGCTTCAGTGGTGCAAGCTTTGCTGGCGATGCTCGTGATGAACGCGGTTCTGACGGGCATCTTCTTTTTCGCTGCATGAAAGATAACGGAGAAACCATCATTGAGGTAAAACATCTCGTCCGGAGGTTCGGCGATCGCGCGGTGCTTGACGATATTTCGTTCACCGTCCATCGAGGCGAGACGCTGGTTATCATGGGCGGCAGCGGTTGCGGTAAGAGCACTCTGCTGCGCCACACGATCGGGTCCATGAAACCCACTTCAGGGTCAGTAAAGATTTTTGGCGAAGAGATTACAACAATGAAGGAACGCGAGGTTGAACGGGTCCGCCTACGATTCGGGATGCTGTTCCAATCCGGCGCACTACTCGCGTCTCTTACAGTCGGCGAGAATGTTGCCCTCCCACTAGTGCAACACACGAAGAAGTCGCCCGACGAAATCGAGCAAATCGTGAGACGAAAGCTTGAGATGGTGGGCCTGACCGGGTTTGAAGATCTTAAGCCAGATGAAATTAGCGGAGGAATGAAGAAGCGCGTAGGGCTTGCGCGCGCGCTCGCGCTCGATCCGGAGCTGCTATTTAGCGACGAGCCGACCTCAGGTCTCGATCCAATCATGACCGCCGTGGTCGACCAGCTAACGCTGAAGTTGACTCAAAGTAGCCACATGACCGCAGTCGTAGTGTCACACGACATGACAAGTGCCTTTCGCATCGCGACACGCATGATTATGCTTGGACATGGGTCGATTGTGGCGCAAGGCACGCCGGATGAAATTCGGAACAGTTCAAATCCGGAAGTGCAGCAATTTATCCACGGTCAGGCTGATGGGCCGATTCCGTTGAACCTTTCACAGGAAGAGCATAAAGATCATCAACAAGTCCGGCCCCGCCCGTTCCTAGGCGCTCGGTTCCGTTTTCACCACAAGCATCCATGAAACGTAATATATCCGATTACCTTGTCGCTTTCTTCGTAATCGCCTGCAGCGTCGTTCTGCTCGCCGCGCTCACTTTCGCGCTCTCCGGATATCGGCTCAAAAAATCGACACGCACCCTGCAAATCAATTACGAAGATGTGACCGGTATAAAGGTGAATTCGGAGGTGCGTTATGCAGGCGCGCCGGCTGGACGCGTTATCGCGATGCGGCATCTCACTGCGAAGGAGCGGGAAGCAAGCGCAAACAAGAAAGACGCGGTGCGGGTGACGGTCAGTCTTGCCGAAGGAATTCCGCCGTTGCCCACAGATATTACTGCCACACTCAGCTCCGATACGTTGCTCTCGCCAAGATTTGTCGCGCTCTCTGCGGGCACGCCGGGTGGTCAGACTTTAGCAAACAACGCGTCGATCGAAGGTCATCCCGCTTACGGTATCGAGCAGATCACGGCGGCAGCCGGGCCGTTGTTCGAGAACGCAAACCGGCTGCTGGACAATCTCAACCTCACAGTCACTGATTTGAAAGGTAATCTGGGAACGCTTCTGCCCAAGCTCGGTCCACTGGCCGATTCGCTAAAGATGGACGTGGACAATTTACAGAACGTAGTCACAAACCTTGAGGGTATGTCCAAAGATGCAGACAAGGTGTTGGGCACGGCTGACACATTCCTCAGCACGACCGACAAACAGCTTCAGGAACAAATGAAGCAGTTACACGTCGTCCTGTTGAATTTGAAGGTCGTCACTACCCACGCGAAAGCGCTCATGGAAGCGCTGGCAGAAAAACCGAACCGCATCATTTTCAGCGGAAAGCCGGCGAAGCTTACCCCTGAGTCAGAAATCCTCAAAAGCTCCAAACCTTTGCCAGCAAAAAAACCGTAACCAGCAAAATTACGGCTAAGGTAT
Organism: Verrucomicrobiota bacterium; assembly: GCA_046734045.1. Taxonomy (GTDB): domain Bacteria; phylum Verrucomicrobiota; class Verrucomicrobiia; order Chthoniobacterales; family UBA10450; genus Udaeobacter. The sequence goes on along the minus strand of JBKPQL010000082.1, from coordinate 18,466 downwards.
TCGCCAATCCGCTCCCGCCATCTGCCGATAATCGGCTACTTGTCCTTCACTACAATGATTTTATGGTGTGAGCGTGCAAGCTCGGCTGTCCATTGGGAATTGGCGCGGTTATTCACTTTATGCGCCTATTGTTTTGCTGGCTGTCTGTCTTGCCGTGTCCCAAACGGCGCCAGCGAAGCGCTTCGAATTTTCCCTGCTCGATTACCTGATCAGACTGCGACACTCGTCCGGTCAGCATGCCGACCCGCATTTGTTCATTGTCGGGATCGATGACAGCACTCAAACGAAGTTCGGGCGTTGGCCGTTTGCGCGCGTTTTTCACGGTGAATTTCTCGGTTTTCTTTCAGAGATTCACCCAGCTGCGGTGACCTGGGACATCCTGTTCTCGGAAGAAGATGGGATTAATGACGACGCGTTCATTCAAGGTATCGGGATGCTCGGGGCGCCAGTGACCCTGGCTGCGTCAACTACCGCGGCAAAAAACCAGAATTCTATTCGGGGTGTAAATTTTGGCCTGACGCAGCCGTTCTCCCGCGTCGAAGGCGGCAACGCGCTGCCGGATCATGAATCGGCGCTGATACCGGTGGAAGCATTGCGAAAAGTTTGCTTTTTCGGATTTGCCGACTCGGTGCCTGGGCTTGACGGCGTACGGCGCAAAGTGCCGCTGGTGCTAAAAATCGGCGACCATTTTTATCCAAGTCTGCCGCTGCAATCGCTGATGCAATTTTGGAAACTCCAACCTCAGCAGCTTCGAATCGTTCTCGGCGACGCCATTTACATCGAAAGTCCGCAGGTAACTCGCAGAATCCCGATTAATCGCGAGGGCGAATTCTGGATCAACTATCGTTATGAAGAGGACGGTTTCTTAGATGAGAGCTACGCGAGCCTGCACGATCAGTTGGGGCGAAAGTATCGCAATGAACCCGTGGGAAATCTGCCCGACCTGAATGGAAAACTAATCGTTGTCGCGCTTACCTCCACGGGGTCTTCCGAGATTGGACCGAGTCCGTTAAACGAGCGCGGTGTGGTTCCATTGGTCTTCATGAACGTGCTCGACAACATCTTGCGTCAAGATTACCTGCGAATCGGAAACGCCTGGATAATCTGGATCGCCTGGTTGCTCGGGGCCTATGCAACTGTGCGGATTTTTGAGCATCTGGATTTTCCGCGAGCGACGGCTGTGCTGTTCGCTGGAATCGTGGCGACACTGGCGGCAATGTACTTTCTGTTTACCAGGGCAAACCTGTGGCTGCCGCTTGGTGTTCCGGTGCTCGGGTTCGTGGGGCTGCAGCTCGGCAGCGGAGGCAGCCGGCTTTTGCAGGAACAGCAGGCAAAGAAAAAAATCAGAAATGCTTTCTCATCCTATCTTGCTCCAGCGGTACTCGAGCAAGTGATGAAGAACCCCGACGAGATTAAGCGCGGCGGAGTACGCAAGCCGGTCACGATTCTTTTCTCGGACATTCGAGGTTTTACGACTTGGAGCGAAACAGCCGAAGAGAAAGTGTTCATCACCCAGCTCAACGAGTATTTCACCGAAATGGTCGCCTGTGTGAACCGTCACGGTGGCACGCTGCATAAGTTTATCGGCGACGCGATTATGGCGGTGTGGGGCGACGCCATTAGCACCGGATTAGAGAACGACGCTCGCCTCGCCTTGCGGGCGGCGCTGGACATGCGCGTGGCATTGGCCCGATTAAATGAGAAGTGGCAGGCAGAAAACCTGTCAACGCACAAAATCGGGATCGGATTGGAGCATGGTGAAGTGTTGGTGGGCAACGTGGGAGCTCCACAGCGAATGGAATTCACTGTGCTCGGTGATGCCGTGAACGTCGCTTCACGCATCGAGGGTTTGACCAAGTATTGGCACGTCGATATCGCAGTGGGCGAGAAGGCACGAGCGCTGGCAGGCGAGCGGTTTTTATCCCGCACACTTGGTCATTTTCGCTTGGTGGGAAAACAAGCGGCGACCGCGGTGTGTGGGTTGATACGCGAATTGCAGCCTGGCGAGCCTATCCCTGAAATGGTGCGCGTTTATGAGGATGGCTTCTCCTCATATGTTGGCGGCGATTTCAAGCGCGCCCTAGTCGGGTTTGAGCAATACTTAGAAGCGGAACCCGGCGACTATTGCGCGAGCCACTATTCTGAAGTTTGCCGCGAGCAACTGACCAAACCTTCAACGCAGCCTTGGGACGCCGTGCACGTCTCGCGAGTCAAGTGAACGCAGCAATTTCGACTCCGGTGCGATGATCTTCCTTTGGGCTATGGCTGCTCAGGCGAGGCGACAACTGGGGGGCCTGAGATATCCTTTGGATTAAACAATTCCTCTATCACCGTCTCGATTGTCGGCGCGGGCGGAAAACCTGGTCCCTCAGCAGTCACGAGCCCCCTTGCAAGTGCTTCTTTTTCCAACTGAGCGAGGCTGGCAAGCTCCTCTGTGGTCGCCTGCTCCAACTCGCTGATACAATCTCCCGGCCCCCCAGGTCCCAGGACCTCCTTTCCGCCCTCGCGTTTCTTTCTGGTAATCAATTTCATCCCGGCTTTCACGACTGTCTCGTGCCGGCCTTTCGAATCCTCACACACCACAACCACTTCACCGTGCAAAACAATGGTAACGGTAGTCTCCTTATCGACCACGGAAGTCTGGTAAACCGTGCCGCGGGCTGCGGCCACACACTGCGGCGTGGTAATTTTAACATCGGCTTTCGCCTTCGGATCTATTATCACCTGCACGGGCCCCTTTTTAAGTTCCAAGACCGCTTTGCGGCCAATGACTCTTTCACCACTCTTCTGCAAGTCTGCTTCCTCAAGTATCACCGAACTTTTTTCGAGGACTCGAACCGCGGAACCTTGAAAGGGCGACATTAGTAATTCACTCACCTCAGCGGTTTTAATTGCATGCCCAACGTGGATGTTGCTCCCTTGCTGGACCCGCGGTAACTCTGGGGCCGCGGGAGGACCGCTCTTCACAGAGCCTTTCACAGCGACGGCCTTGGCGTCGGTTGGAGTTGCAGAGATCGAGGAGATTGACAGCCCGATAACTACCGCCGTCAAAGTTGCGACCCTAACTACAATCAATCGGCACAGAGGTCGCGAATTCATAAAGCTGTGGGCTCGTTTAAAACGAGCAGCATGACAGACAAGACCTCGCAGTCCAGCAAAAATTTTGTGGAATGGCAATTGGCTGCAACTCTGCGCCGGCTGCGCGTTTCCGAGGCTGTCTGAACTTCATCCAACGGCGCTGTTACATTTTCGAATATCGCCGCATCAACTTGAAGAACCGAAGGGCGTCACGCAGCGGATGGATGTTGCTGACTTCATCGGAATAAACCGTGGTGATCGGGACTGATTCGATCCGGTAGCCTTTGCGGTTGGCGACGATGAGCATTTCGGTTTCGTAATCGAAGCGGTCGCCCCCGCCGCCGAGCAGCTCAGGAATCAATTGTCGATCCAACATGCGAAAGCCGCACTGCGTGTCGGGGATTTTTTGCGTGCAAATGCGGCTGATTCGATTGCTCATGTAACGATTCACCACCCGGCGCACCAACGGCATCCCGGTGAGATCGTTCATGCGATTGCCGATAAAAAACGTCGGCCCTGTCGCCGACGCGGCCGCCGCGATAAATCTCTCAATTTCTTCAGGACGATGCTGGCCGTCGGCGTCGAGAATGATCACGTAAGTGAATTGTCGATCTAACCAGTGGCGCAATCCCGTTTTAATGGCTTCGCCCTTTCCGCGGTTTTGATTGTGGACGAACACCTCGGCACCGGCTTCGCGCGCTTCCCGTGCGGTCGCATCGTCCGAGCCGTCGTCGATCACCAGCACATGATCAAGTTGCGGGCGGGTCCGACGAACGATGTCGCTAATGTGCTTTTCTCCGCGATATGCGGGGATGATTGCGGCAGTTCTTAAGCGAATCTGAGCGAGCCGCTCCCGGGCCGCCTCCGTCATTGGCGCACTACTGGATGAAAGTCCGCTGCGTGATACGAGCTTCGAACAAGCGGGCCCGAAGCGACGTGCAGGAAACCTTTTTTGCGCGCGATCTCACCATAATAATCGAACTGATGGGGCGTGATGTATTCAACAACCGGCAAATGCTTCGGGCTGGGACGCAGATATTGGCCCAGAGTCAGCACTTGGCACCCGACCTCGTGCAAATCGTCCATTGTCTGGAAGAGTTCCGTCTCCTTTTCGCCGAGACCCAGCATCACGCCGCTCTTGGTCACGACGCTGGACGAGAGTTCCTTCGCCCACCGCAAAACTCGCAAGGACGTCCGATACTTGGCGCGCGAGCGCACCAGCGGCGTGAGGCGTTCCACCGTTTCGATGTTGTGATTGTAAATGTCTGGCTTCGCATCGAGCACGATCCGGATGCACCAATCCTGCGCGTGAAAATCGGGAACCAGCACTTCAATGATAATGGAAGGATCCATTTCCCGAATTGCGGTGATTGTACGGGCGAAGTGACTGGCGCCGCCATCCTTGAGATCATCACGGGCCACTGCGGTGATCACCACATGTCTTAATTTCATCCGGTGCACCGCTTCGGCGACGCGTTGCGGTTCATCTTCTTCGAGTGCGAATGGTTTTGCCGTCGTTACTGCGCAAAATCCGCACGCACGCGTGCAACGGTCGCCTGCAATCATAAAGGTGGCCGTGGCTTGGCTCCAGCATTCCCAGCGGTTCGGGCATTGCGCGCTCTCGCAAACCGTGTGCAACCGCAAATCGGAAATGAGCGCTTTCGTTGAAAAGAAGACCGGATTCGACGGCAGCCGCACCCTGATCCAGGGCGGTTTTTGCGCTTGGTGCAACACCGGATCAATTTTCGCGCAGGACATTTCGAAGGAAATTACTGCAAGGCGTTGCAAAATTAAAGCGCTCTATGGCGGTGCTCTGTGGGGCGCTCCGAACTGAAATGAGGTCGGCGGTTAGAGGCCGCTACAGTTTCGTCCTACCCGATAGCGCAGCGGAGAGCGTCAATTCATCAGCCGATTCGAGACCGCCCCCTGCCGGAATACCGCGCGCAATGCGCGTGAGCGTGACCGGTTTGCCCTTCAACAGATCAACAATGTAATTTGTGGTCGCTTCGCCTTCGACATCGGCGGGCAGCGCAAAAATGACTTCGGAGATTTTTTCTCGATCGACGCGCTCCAACAATTCTTTGATCCGCAAATCGTCTGGCCCCACATGATCCAGCGGTGAAATTTTGCCGCCGAGCGAATGATATCTGCCCCGAAAGGCGTCAGTTTTCTCCAGGGGAAGAATATCGGTCGGTTGTTCGACCACGCACAGCAGATCCGGGGAACGCGACGAATTCCCGCATATATCGCAAATCTCCGCGGTCGCAAAGAATCCGCAGAGCGCGCAGGGACGAACAGACTGTCGGCTGTCATTAATGGCTCGGGCGATCTGCTCGGGCTGATCGTTTCGCGCACGCACGATCCAAAGCGCAATCCGCTCCGCCGAACGCGGACCGACGCCAGGCATTTGTCGCAGCTGCGTAATCAGATTCCGGATCGCTACCGGATACTCCGTCTTTCTCAACGCACGCGCAGGTTCGCCACAGCGAATCCGTTCTTTAGCGGATTTAATCCGGGGGCGCCTCCATCAGATGAAGAGCGAGCGGCTCCAATCTACGCAGGTAAAATTGCAACGGAAGATCGTTCTCTTCATCCGAGCAGCGCGCCTTCTGAAACTCCGTATATGCTTCGGCCCAACGTTTCTCTCGATACAGAACGACTCCCGCCCAGAAAGAATCGCGGCGCGCGATATGTTCCGCCTTGGCTTCAGTGGCCAGCCAAAGCGGCTCGTAAATTTCGTGGTGTTCCTGTCCATCTACTCCCTTCACAAAATCAATTGGCCGCGCGACGATGGCTTGGCTTGCCAAATCAAGAGTACGTGTGCCGATCAGAATGTTCGACCCATAGAAATTGTTCGCAGTACAAAACCTGCGAGCTAGCTCGATTGGTTCACCGCTGGTCAACAAGCGTGGCTTCCCCGAGTCCTTTAATGGAACAGCGACTATCGCACCGGAACTGACTCCCAAGTGGATATCGCAGTTTTCAGGAAGCTCTCCGTCACTCTGCCCACGTTTGCGGAAATCTTCGACTAAATTGAGGGCCACACGCACCGCCTGTTCGGCGTGCTCCGTATTGTTGGCTGGAAATCCAAAAATTGCGATTACGCCTTCGCCATCGGCGGCTTCGAGGTAGGCACCCGCTTTCAAGAGATGATCGGTTACGTGTCGAATAAATGCTTCAACCGTTTTAGCGAAAATCGCAGGCTCGGAGTTCTCAGCGAGTTCATATTTATTGGCGATGTCGCAAGCCACTACGCTCACTTCATAGGTTTTTGGCTGCACATCGAACGAAATTGTTCCCTCGTTGAGACGGCTGAGTTCCCTGTTCGACAGACGGCCGGCAAAGGTTCGCGTCAAATACCAGCGATCTCGTCGTGAAAAGCCCGTCGATACCTCCGCGGCAGCCAATCCGAGCACAACCGCAAGAATGGACGGTAACGGTTGAAAATATACTCGGTAAAGCGAGCAGACCCAGCAAAGACCGAGCAATTCGATTAATAGGAAAGCGAACAGTAAGCGAGTGCGATTTTGCCGCACGCTGGTCAAGCTGAGCCATGCGACACCGAGCGCGAGTAACAAAACAAAAACGTACTGCCACTTATCTCCGACGACTTTCGCCACGCTGCCGTAGTGTGACACAAGCCTGGCAAGAGCGGTCTCAGGGCCAAGGATTACTTTGGTCCCGTGCAGTACTCCGACAACACCGGCGACAGCGACTCCGATTACGAGCGTAGTGATCAGCGACCGCTTCATGCACAATCAAGGCTTTTGCGCCGCTGCAACCGGGTAATAGGATCGTACGACCAGCTCACTCAAAAATTTATCCGGAGCATCCACTGCCTCGGCATTAATGACAAACTTCGTCCGGCCGGTGTTCTTTTTGATCAGGCTCAATCCGAACTGAAAATCTTTAAAGAGGTGAGCGCAAAGATCGTTCATCCTCATCCGTTCAGCCTGTGCGCGATCGACCAGACGCGGCACTGCCGTCTCATCGAAAATAATTTCCAATCCATGGTCGGCTTTGAATTTCTCGGCGAATTGATGCACGCCGGTTTCGAGCGATTGTGCTTCCAGCTTGTGGCCCTGCACCATCAGCCGATCCAGCACGCGCTTGGGCTCCCTCACAAGCTCTCCCGTGACACGCAGCTGGCTCAAGCCGGAGCCGGCCAGATAATATTTGTAATCGCGGAATAATTTTTCAAACACCGTGAGCAATCCGCGCGCACCGGTTTTTTCCTGCGCGGCCACTTCTGCCAACAACCGCAGCGCTTCATCTTCGAAGCTGATCTCGATGCCGTACGCGCGAAAAGCCCGCTCATATTGCCGGAGCAAACTACCCTCGGAATATTTCATGATCCTGAAGAGATCGTCCGCATCGAGATCTTCGCAGACGACTCGCACTGGCAAGCGCCCGATAAACTCCGGCTCGAACCCGTACTCCACAAAATCCCGCGTGGTGACGTGCTGGAAAAGCTCGTTGTCCATCACCTGAACCGGCTCAGCCCGGAATCCGATCTGCCCCTGCCGTACCCGCCGCGCCACTTGCTCTTTCAACTTTTCGAAGGCGCCGCTCACGACAAAAAGAATATGCCGCGTGTTGATCGTTTCGCGCTTCGCCTTCCCGCGGCGCTGAAATTCGAATGCGGCCTGTAGTTGCGCCTGAAGATCGTTCATGCCGCGCACGGGGACTTCCGTCTCCTCCATCAACTTGAGCAACGTCGTCTGCACGCCGCGCCCGCTCACATCGCGTCCGATCAGGTTTCCTGCCGAGGCAATTTTGTCGATCTCATCGATGTAAATAATGCCGAACTGCGCGAGGTTGACGTCGCCGTCCGCCTTGTGCACCAGCTCACGGACTAGGTCTTCGACGTCGCCGCCGACGTAGCCGGTCTCGCTGAACTTCGTCGCGTCCGCTTTCACAAACGGCACTTTGATCAGGTCGGCGATATGCTTGATCAGATACGTTTTCCCAACGCCCGTCGGCCCGACAAGGATGACGTTTTGCTTGATGTATTCGGTTTCTTCTGCGCGCCTCGGATCTTCCTTCTCCAACGACCGCAGATATTTGGCGTGATTGTAATGATCGCAAACCGCGATCGACAGAACCTTTTTCGCTTCCTCCTGTTTGATCACGAACCGGTCCAAATGCGCTTTGATATCCCGCGGAAGAAGATTGAACTCGAACTCCCGATGCTCGCTCTTCTCCGGTTTTTCTTTGTCAGCGGCGGTGGCAACCTCCGGCTCCGCGAAAGTCGTGACCGCAACCCGATCGCCGAAGTTCTGTTTCATGAACTCCGTGATCTTGGCCTTTAGTTCTTCCGGGGAAGGAAACGGTGGCGGGTTTTGTTCCATGGGATGCGACGGAAATCGTCAGGAGAAAAATCTACTATGGCTAAGGCTTCTGTAAATATGACTCTAGCCACCGATTTTCGTTCACTTTGGCCGATGATGATAGCATGCGGCCGGTTCGATCACGATCTCGCCAAGGAGCGAGAATTTCGCTACGGATGTCGCAGGCGAGCGAGCCATCGCCGCCATCGGGAACGAGTAACATCGAGATTATCCACGCCCTTCAACGCCCTCCGGGCGACCTCGAGCTCCGCAACTAACTCGTCATAGGAAGAAAAGCGCTCCGCGGGTTCAGGCGCGATCATTCGCTGAAAAACCGTGGCCGTTGTCCCAGATACCTCGGGCGCCAGAGCGCGCAAATCATTTGGGCGTTGCTTTAACTCGAGCAATTCAGCCGCGGAATTTGTGTTGCCGTCGATGGGCGCTTGGCCTGCGACCGCATGGAAAAGAGTCGCGCCCAGACTATAAATATCGCTGCGGAAGTCTTCCGGCCCACTGCTTAATCGCTCCGGAGCGACGTAGTATGGCGTTGCCCAAATTTCTGTTTGTCGCTCGGACCATTCCCCTGCCACGCCTGCCAGACCGAAGTCGCCGATTTTAGCTGTATGTTCATCGACGAACAAGATGTTGGCGGGTTTTACATCGCGATGAATAAGACCTTGCTGGTGTGCCGCACGCAGCCCGTTTGCGACTTGAATTCCAGACTCCAGCACCCGCTCTTCCGGCAACCGCTTTCGCTGCTCGATAAGATCATCCAAGCTGCCGTGATCGACGAGTTCCATCACCACATAGAATTGCCCGTGATCAGTTCCGGACGAGAGGATCCGTATGACGTTCGGATGATTGACCGAGGCGGCAATGCGCGCTTCGTGTTGGAATCTCGAAGCATGGTCTCTCTCGCTGCTAAGGTCTCGGCGTAACACCTTCAGCGCCACGAACCGATCCAGGCGCGTGTCCCGCGCCTTGTAAACCGTGCCCATGCCGCCAACGCCCAGCCTGTCAACCACCTCGAAGTGATCGAACGTACGCTCCGCCCGCATTTTCTCTCGGCACTTGGGGCAAGCCACATGCGCCAGCGGCTCATAATCGGTTGTATCTATGGTCAGGCCGCACCCCGGACAGGTTTGGGTCATGTTGAACTCCCTTCAATCGACATGGAAATCGACTGTAACATTGACGAATGTCCCAGCAAAAAGGATGGCGGCGCGGAGTTGAAAACGACAAGCGAAAGATCGATAACGTTCAGATTCGTGGTGTCAAAAGAAGATGCACGGCTGCGTCTCGATCGGTTTCTGGTAGGCAAACTTCCGGAATATTCCCGCTCCCGAATTCAGCAATTGGTCCACACCGGTTTCGTTCGTCTCAACGGTGCCACTACGCGGCCGCGGCAACTTGTGCGAACCGGCGATGAGATTGAAGTCAGTGAGCCGCCGCTGGAACGGATCGAGACCCGAGCGGAGCCGATTCCGCTCGACGTTCTCTTCGAAGACAATGATGTCATCGTGATTAACAAACCGGCCGGACTTGTCGTTCATCCGGGTGCCGGTCATCGCGAGCACACTTTGGTCAATGCATTGCTGAGCCATTGCCCGACGCTATCGGGGATCGGCGGAAAAGAGCGCCCCGGCATCGTGCATCGTCTCGACAAAGATACTAGCGGCTGTCTGGTCGTCGCGAAAAATGACTCAGCGCATCGGGAATTGTCGCGACAGTTTGCCGAGCGCTCAGTTGAGAAAACTTATCTCGCACTTGTCACTGGAAAACTGCGCAAACAGACAGGCATGATCGAAGAAAAAATTGGGCGTCACCCCGTAGATCGACAACGCATGAGCGTGGCTTCACCTCGTGGCCGCGCAGCCAAAACTGAATACCGCGTCGCTCGCACAGGGAATAAAGCAAGTCTGATCGAATGCCGGTTGCACAGCGGACGCACCCATCAGGTTCGTGTGCATCTTCACCATCTCGGTCATCCAGTGCTGGGCGATAAAGTTTATGGGGCGCGCTCGGCAAAAGATTTTCCCAGGCAAATGCTACACGCCTGGAAACTGGGCTTCCGCCATCCAAGCAGCGGCGAATGGAAAAAATTCGAAGCACCATTGCCTGACGATTTCGCGACCGCGATAAAGCTGACAATCGAATCCTAGCAAGCAATGAAACAACGAAAACTTGGACGCGGCGGACCGGTTGTCTCGGCAATCGGCCTCGGCTGCATGGGAATGTCGGACTTTTACGGCAAACGCGATGATGAAGAATCGATCGCAACGATCCATCGCGCGCTCGAGCTTGGAATCACCTTTTTCGATACAGCCGACATGTACGGCCCGCATACGAATGAACAGTTGTTAGGGCGCGCTTTGAGACGACATCGCGAGGAGGCGATCATTGCCACAAAGTTTGGAATTTTGCGGGATCCAGCCAAGCCGGAATACCGCGGCATCAGCGGCAAGCCCGATTACGTCAGCAAAGCATGCGACGGCAGTCTCCGCCGGCTTGGCGTGGACGTGATCGATCTCTATTATCAGCATCGCGTCGATCCAGACACGCCGATTGAAGAAACGGTTGGCGCGATGGCAGAGCTTGTCCAGAAAGGCAAAGTGCGCTTCCTCGGTCTTTCGGAAGCTGGAGCGGAGACCATCCGGCGCGCGCACGCCGTTCATCCGATCACGGCCCTGCAATCGGAACACTCACTCTGGACACGCGATCCCGAAAAGGAAGTGCTCGGCGTGTGTCGTGAACTGGGAATTGGCTTCGTCCCTTACAGTCCGCTCGGGCGCGGATTTTTGACCGGGCAGATCAAAAAGCGTGAGCATCTGCCCGAACATGATTACCGGCATACGACGCCACGATTTCAGGGCGAAAATTTCCAGCGTAATCTCGACCTCGTAAAGCGCCTCGAAGAAATTGCGCGCGAGAAAAAATGCACGCCTGCGCAGTTGGCGCTCGCCTGGGTCCTTGCGCAAGGCAACGACATCGTCCCGATTCCCGGCACCAAGCGTCGCAAATATCTCCAGGAAAACGTCGGCGCGCTGAATGTCGATCTTTCAAGCAAAGATTTGGCCCGGATCGACGAGGTCGCGCCGCACGAAGCGGTCGCCGGCGCACGCTATCCAGATTGGGCGATGGAGATGGTCAATCGCTGAAGGCCGGGCGCCGCGGAACCATTGCGTTTGCGGTCATGGTCTGCACAATTTCGCCGCGCTGGTTTGTTGTCACGTTGCGCAGACGAATGATTCCGTAATTTGGTTTCGAGCGCGAGCGTCGGCGCTCGATAATCTCTGTCTCGACTCTCAGCGTATCACCGGGTCGCACAGCGTTCGGCCAGCGCAATTCATCGACGCCGAGTCCAATCGCGCCTTCAGCAAAATTTAGGGTTTGCACAAAAAGCTGCATGGTGATCGCAGCCGTATGCCAGCCGCTGGCGATTAAGCCCTTGAAAATGGTTTTCTCTGCCCTTGCGGGTTCGAGATGAAAAACCTGCGGGTCGAAGTCGCGGGCGAACTCGATGATCTGCTTCTCGGTAACCTCAAGCAGCTCGGACTTGAAGCGATCGCCCACCTTCAAATCATCGAAGTAGCGGTCGGACATAGATGCCCTAGTGTTTTGTCGCATAGTTTCTAAAACGGCAACGTATAAATGCGGCGAAATTAACGGGTTCCAAATTAATTGCCGCGCTCACACAGATTGACAGCTCTTTTGCAGTGGCTGACACTGCAATTCAATTTTTGCGGGGAGACGAAGGAGTGCCGGCGACCAACACGAATGGAGAACAAGTTTTGGAGGCAGTCGTAAGCGGCCCGGACGGAGCGAATCGGCTGTTTATCTGTACTGGAGTTGCGAATGTGCAAATGTCTCTGGGTCGTAACCAAGGGCAGATAACCGAGACATGGACTTTCTTCGTGGGTCCTACTCTTACCCGCGCGCAATTTTATCGCGCGATCGGTACAGCTTCGGTGTCTTTGCAAACCTTGGACATACTAGGGGCACCAGCAGGCTTCGCGATCCAGATCGTCTCCGTCGAGGCGGATTGGGACGATGAGTCTGAGAGGGTCGAGGTGCGCGTTGAGGTCTCGCTGAGTTCAAGTTTGACGACCGTAAACATCGATCAACTTCGCTATTGGGTCACGATACTTGCCAAGGTGTAAACGGGCGGGTTTCCGCCGAGCTGTGCCGGCAGTAAGCACCTTTCCGAGCAGTTTCACGAAGGCGGATTCGTGTTTAGTTGGTTTTGTCGATCATGGAACCACGAGCGCAACGGCATGCACGGCTCGCGCGCACAAAATTCACGCTCTGGAAGCAAACGGCACTGATTGCAGCAATCATCATCGCGATTGCCTTGGTTTATCTGCCGGCTCTGCGAGGTGATTTTGTATGGGACGATTTTCTTCTGATAACCGGCAACCCGTCGTTGCAAAACTTCTCGGGCCTGCTGGAAATCTGGTCCGGCGGAAGAACGGCGGATTATTTCCCGCTTACCAACACCGTGTTCTGGATCGAGCATCATCTTTTTGGTGAGAACGCTACCGGCTATCACGCCGTTAATATTCTTCTGCAAACTGCAAATGCATTGCTTGTGTGGCGGTTGTTGAAGCGACTGAACATTCCCGGCGCCTGGCTGGCTGGCCTGATCTTCGGGATCCATCCGGTTCACGCGGCATCAGTGGCGTGGATTTCGGAGTTGAAGAATCTCCTGTCGATGTTCTTCGCGTTGTTGTCGATCCTATGTTTTCTTGAGCTCGACGAGAAGCGGCCGGGTAACTCGACGACTGCTTATGCCGCATCTCTGTTTTGCTTCGCGTTAGCGCTCCTCTCAAAAACGCAGGTCGTGTTTTTGCCTGTTGTCCTGCTGCTCTGCGTCTGGTGGCGGGACAAAAAAGCGCCCGTAGTGAAGACCACGCAAAACTTCCGCGGCGACGTCATTCGATCCTGGCCATTTTTCTTGATCGCCATTGTTTTGGGCCTGGTCACGATGTGGTTTCAAAACCGCGGCATCGGTGAAGAAGAGATTGTTATCGGGTCGTTGTCCCGCCGCTTCGTGAACGCCGGAATGGCGATATGGTGGTACGCCGGGCATCTGTTCGCTCCCTTCCGATTGATGGCGATTTACCCAAACTGGCGATTCGATTCTCCGCGCGCACTCGAGCGGCTGCCTTTGGTTGCCCTTATCGGCATCGTGGCTAGCCTCTGGCATTGGCGGAATCGCGGAACACGCGGCGCTTTTTTTGCCATTGCCTGTTTTGTTGTCGCACTTCTACCAGCGCTTGGATTCGTCCGAATGGCTTACGTACGCAGCGGCACGCTTGTCGCCGATCATCACCAATATTTCGCGGACGTTTCTTTGCTCGCACTTTTCAGCGCGGGCGTCGGTTACGTGTGGAGCCAGCGACAACGCGCGACCAAAATTGCCACCGCCACCATCGTTACTTTGCTGGTTGGCGCTATGGGCATATGCGCCTTCAACCGGGCGGAAGTTTATTGCAACGAAGAGACTCTTTGGCAGGACAATCTCTCCAAAAACCCCGATGCCTGGCAGGCTCACATCATGATGGCCCAACGCCGTTTCAAGGAGGAACGATATGCCGAGGCAGCTTATCATGCCAGTCGCGCGGCGGAACTGAAGCCGGAGTTGGCCGATATTCACAATCAGCTTGGTCTGGCTTATTGCCGGCTGGAGCGATTTGAGGAAGGAATCGCGGAGTATCGCACCGCATTGCAGTTGAAAGAGGCAAAGCCGTCCCCCGCCAAGAGTGTCGGGGTCGCAAAAATCCGGACCAATCTCGCAAACGCGTTGACGATCACCGCAGGGCGTTTGAGCGAGTCGGCGCCAACAGTCCCCAAGGAAGCCATGCGCCGTTATGAGGAAGCGATCCGCCAATATGAAGAGGCGCTCGAGCTCGATCCGCAGCAGCCTGCAATCAATCGCAATCTCGGAATGCTTCTGGTCAAACTTGGCCGATACGACGAAGCGATACCTCATCTGCGGGCGACGTTGCAGATCGTGCCTAACGAACCGATAGCCCGCGAAATGCTCGATGCGATTGAAGCGAGTCGTCGCTGAACATTACGATGGTAGACAGTGGCAAGCGGGCTCCGAGCGTTCTAGCGGGGCGCGTACGTGACAAGTGCCAAATAACTTCACTTTAATGGTGAAGAAATTGTCTTCTCAGCGCACTGCTTTGAACGATGCCAAGCAGACAGATCTTGGCTGGGACACGTGAAGGAGAGCAATAAGAGCCTGTAGCGTAACCGACCAGCGTGTGCCTTAGTTGCAATGCGATGCAAAAGGACCCACGCCACGCGTCGATAGGTGAAACGAAGCGGGCGAGTGAGTATCTTGCTAATGAACGGACGTTTCTGGCGTGGATCAGGACGAGCATTGCGGTCGTGAGCCTCGGCTTTGTACTGGCTAGGTTCGGTGTCCGCCTGCACAGTGAAGCGTTGACCAAGCGCGGCCTCAATCTAATTTCCGATATAATAACGTGAAGTATAACATCAACGTGATCTTAGCGTCATGGCGCAGACACGAGAAAAGGAAAAACATCAAAGTTCGTGACCTGACGCCAGTAAAAGACGCCAGAGGTGGAGGCGCTCCTGGACCAGGTAATATCCCCACTGGACCCGGTCAAGGGCCCACGCAAAAGCGTCCTGGCGAATAGATACCGGGCGTGATGATTCGGACTTTAACGCTTCCAAATGCTTTGGACAAAGCCCAAGAATGCAGCAGGCGACGTGATTGAGCCGCACGAACACGCGGGCGGATTCAGCGAGTGGTGAGTGCGCTTTTTTCTTTCTCGCGTCCGGGTATCTGCTCACGGTAACATCGCGAAAATTCCGCAGCGATCCGACGCCGAGAAATGGAATGTAAATCAAAAGCGCGTATTCTTGGAGAACTTATGCCAGAAGGTCGTGGCGCCTTGAGCAACTCGAGTAAATGCAAGAGGGCTGCGGCCGCGCTCTTTCTTCTGCTCTTTACGCCTGTGCTCGCGCGTGGGCAATCCATCGATGCGTCGGCAAAAACGTGGATAGAAATCAAGGCGGCCCATAAGGCAGCGGAGACGCTCGCGAATCCCAACGTAACGGCAAAAGAGCGGCCGCGTGCGGAGCAAATCTACTACCAACTCGTCCAGGACAATCCCCAGTCTGTTCCGGCGCAAAACGCACTTGCCGCATTTCTCTGGAAAAACGGGGAGGCCGAAGCAGCCGTGAAACATTGGCGCATCGCGCAAGGGCTGGAACCGGCCAATGCCGAAACTGCGAACTCGTTAGGCGGTGCATATCTTAGGATGGGCCTCGTCCGCGAAGCGGCGGAGCAATTCCTTTTGGCGGTTCGCTCCGAAAGGAACAATCCCGATTATCATTTCGACCTCGGGAACGTCGAATTCATCTTCCGCAATGATCTGACTGCGGCCTGGAAGATTGATTCTGCGGAATTGTTGCAACGCGCCCTGTTCGAATTTCGTGAAGCGAGCCGGCTCGCACCGACGGATCTCGAATACGCTGGCGCCTACGCGGAAACGTTTTATGGGATACCGAACCCCGATTGGAAAGAGGCCCAAGTCGCCTGGCAGCATTTTCTCGAGCTCTCCCCGAACCGGAACTTCGCCTACTTGCAGCTCGCACGGGTCAGCCTGAAGCAGCACAAGAAAGCTGAAGCGTTATCTTTCCTCGATAAAATTTCAGACTCCTCGTATTCCGAGTTAAAGGAAAAGCTGCGGAAGCAAGCCGAAGCACTCTAGACAACAGCGAAGCAAGAGAAGCGGGTCTGCTTTCCTTAGCTATCACCGTGGCTCCTGCTTTCGAATTTCGCGTTCAAGCTTCTTGGTCGAAAGGCACGGGCAGGCCGCTGGCGATTTCCGAGAGTTCGAACTCAGAACAACGCGCGCCTGATCGCAGGTGCCTGCCATATAGGACTTAAGTCCAACATGCGAACCGCGCGTTGGACAGACATATTGCAGCCATGAGAAAACCTTTCACGCTCCTGACGTTTAGATTGGGACGACAAAAGTTGGAGTTTGTCTTGCCCGTTGACGGCCACGGTCATAATAGTTTTCGCGCAGTAAAGGCGTTGCCCCAGAGGAGACGAGGCTACGGCATAAAGTTAGGGGCGGTTATCCTTTGAGATGGCCTTATTGCGGCGTAAGCTTCAGCCGTCGGTTCGCACGATACGCCAGACAGCACTCACATGAACGAGGTAAATTATTATTGATAATGAAAAACAAAAGGCCTTACATGTTGTTGGCATTCGCAGCGCTCGCGCTTGCGTCACCATGCCAAGCGCAGCACCGGCGCACTAGTAGGGAGCCCAATTCTACACCGCAACAGGCGTTGGATAAGAGGCAAGACGCTTTTCAAGCAGACAAGGCAAAAGGAGTGCATGCTAGCTACCAGTGGGAGCTCAGTGGTCCAAACGGAGGTGACTGGTGGTTGACTGTAGATGATGGAACTTACAAAATGGGTAGGGGAAAGATTCACAATCCAAATGTCACGTTTGTAGCGAGCGATGAAGATTGGGTTGCTATGTCAAATAAAACTCTCGACGTCTCATGGGCATACCTGACTGGCCGCTTAAAGATTCAAGGCAGCCATGGGTTGGTAAAAGAATTAGACAAGATTTTTCCTTAAAACTTGGAATGAATCTGCAGCAGCGCCGTCTGTTCATTCTGCGATTGCAGGTCTGGAGGAGGCGAAGAACCATAAGCGGGGCAAAGTCCTCCGCCAGATTCAGATCTGTTTAGCGAGGCCGAGTATAGAAAAAATCTCGCCTGTTTGTCCGACTTTGGTTGTTCAACATGCAAGTTCGAATCAGCCAGCGAAGCCTAATCCGCCGTTGGCCGGTCGGCTCGATGCCGTATACTTCAGTATGGTAACGACCGCCACTCTGGGATACGGCGATTTCGTGCCGGCAACCGAACAGGCACGAAAGCTCGTGATCTGAGAGCTGGCAACCGACCTGTTGTTGCTAGTCGCGATCTTTTCATTGTTGATCTCTCGGCTTGCGGATTTTCGAACAGAGCTCTGGGCACGCCACCCGGTCTAAAGGAGCCCGGGCCGTTACAAAGCGGAAATTGCCGTGAGCAAATCGGGGGAATTCAGACCAGTGCCGCCGCCTAAACCCGCGATAAAACCCACAGCCGATTCAAGTTGCACAAACGCCGTCAGCTTCTCATTCCCACGCACAAGGAAACGCTTCCCATCGTCGCGATGCGCGTCAGCAACGAAAATTGTTCGCCCGTTGGAATCAATCGCTGAGACGCAGGCCCAACTTCAACCGACTGCGCAGAGATTGTCCGCGGCTCAATCGTGAGCTTTGATCGGCCCCTCAATAATCTCGGGTTTCTGAGTGATAAGCTTAGACAGATGCTCTTTTACGTAGTCCGCAGCTAGGTGTACCGACTCATCTGCACCGGCTTTGTCCCTAAAGACGCTGACGGACGCGCCCTGGCCGTTACCAGTATCAAGCCAATAGTAGCGCACAAACCCTTTCGCCTTCTTGACGATGGGCACGAACTCCTCGCGTACCCGGCGGTCGATCTCTGCACTGTCCTTTGGATTAAAGTGGTAGTGACGAATGACGGCGAACATGATGCTTCTCCTTAGTTTAAATTTCAGCTACAGTCAAGGGACTCCGGGGCGGTTAGCTCGGAGATAGAGCGGCTGGTTTACACCCAGCGCCTAACGAATACGCTCACTTTTTCTCACACGCTCTCAGCTGCTCCGCCATAGGTAAATCGGGCGTGGGTCGTTTATCCCACGTTATCCAAAATGCGCTTAAAAAACTTGGTCGGTGGATAAAATGGTCGATAAAGACAGTAGCTGCATGAAGCACCTTCACTGAACTGAATCGCCTGCGAACGTTTATGAACGATTGGAAGCTGCTCGTAATTCTCGCGGCAATTGGACTCTCGTGGTTCTTTCTCCGGAAATACATAGGGGCGAAAGCAGAGAACCTCGCGCAGAAGGAAGATTTGCGAGCTTTAACAGACATCGTTGAGGGCGTGCGAGCGCAATTTGAGAGGGCCAATCTGGTTCACAGAGTTCAATTC
>JBKPQL010000081.1:0-32556 GCA_046734045.1 Verrucomicrobiota bacterium | reverse complement strand
CGAAAGTGTCCACGGATGTCCCCATGGGTCGAGGAACGAGCATTGGCGTTCGCCATACATGTGATCCGCGGGTTCAGCGAGAACACGAGCACCGGCTGCCTTGGCGCGTCCAAAGAGTGCGTCGATCCCCGTGACACGAAGTGTGACGGAGTGCGCCGCGGGGCTCTGCTGTGTGGAAGGAGCGGCGTCAGCGTGTACGCCGGGTTTGGCGACGATGATGGCCCCATTGCCGTGCAAGAGCTGCCGGCGATCTTGGGAGTTGCGGAGACGTTCGGTGAATGGAAGGGCCGTTGTGAGCCACGCGACTGCCTCGGGCACGTCGGCGTAGTAGAGCACGGGTATTACGGCGCTGTTTGGTGCCGAGCGGTTCTTCTTCAGCATAGGCTCGGAGCTTACCACAGCTTCCCTGGTCGCCTAACGAGACGGAGCTCAGGCACGGCTGGCGGAAGCGGGCTTTGCTGCGGATTTTAATGTGGAAATCATATGGGAAAGCTAGTCATCGGAGCGGCCAGCGGTGGCTGGAGCGATTAGTTAGGTCATCAGGTTCATTCGATCACGGTGTTTGTAGCGTTGAGAAGGTGCCATCTGCCATCGCGCTTGACTAAAACAAAATCGTCGCCCGAGCCAGGACCTTGTTCGCCCGGAAATGCCATGTGAACCCCGACCTCATCGTTCTGAAGCGCCTTAACATTGTTGATCGATTGATGCGTGTGATGGGACAGAATCTCCGCGATCTGCTCAAAGTCGGACTCCGGCACGTCCGGATGCGGGGCGCCCAAACTACGCTGATACACGGCCTCGCGGCTCACGCATGCCGACAACGTAAGTCCGACAGCAAATATAGCGAGGAGGCACATGGACCTAACTACAATTCGACGAAACTTTGTTTCGCCTATTTCGGCTTTGTATCTCGCGGTTCGCTGCATCGCTTGGTTAGCTGACGCGCCCTCCTACTTTGAGCTTCGAACAGTTTCAAGTCTAAGTCGAAGGTCATGCGCCTGGTTGGAAAGCTTACGTAGATCAGCGGCAAATTCTTTCTGCAGGTCCATGTGCACACGAAAGGCTGGCAGAATACGAGCATCCGTGCCGTAGAATGCATCCGGCCCGAGAGCAACCCTGGGTAACACCTCGCGCTCGGTGAATTGGTTGTATCGATCGTAGTTGTCGTGGATCCCGACCACCTCGCTGTAGAAAAGCCCAAGCTCAGTGCGCAGGCCTGGCTCGATTAAACGGGACAACCCGGACGACACCATCGTAGTCCACGCGGCCGATGGGGGATGGGTTGCACCCGGAATCCGATAGTAGCCCGGGATAGCTCGCTTCCCGCTGCGGTCTGCCTGTTCCCATGCGGAAATCTTGGCGTCCATACCATCTGCGAACTCCAGTCCCCGTGTCTCATATCGATTTAGTTCAGCGATGACGCCAGAAAGAGCCTGACGAAACTCGGCTTGCTGGTTCTTGCTATCTCGATAGTTCTCCACGACGAAAGCAGCGCTGACGCCGGCAAATACGACAATTAATTGGCCGGCGAGCCAACCCACATGCCCGCGCCAGCTGTCCCTCTTTTCTAAGGACGCCATCGTTTGAGTAAGCTAACTTTAATTAGACGGCATCTTGCAGTCTAATTTCCTGCCCTTCGCAGGGGAAAGCGACTAAAAGGCTGCACGGTGCGAATTGTGCCGAATTATTGGATTTAAGGAAGCGGAATCGCAAACGCGAATCACAGCGTCCCTGTAATCGGGACCGAGAACCTTTTGACCGGCAAAACCTATGCGCAATCGGAGCACGCAATCATATCGTTCCCCTCTCCGACGCTGGCGATTCGGGGCAACCGCGCTAATGCCGTAAGGTGAGGAGTTCCTTGCGCGTCCTAGCTCGCCGCGCTGCGCTCGCCTCCGCCCGCCGCGGCTGGCGGCTGGCTTGTGGTAGGGTGTAAGTCGTTGGCGTTGTTCGGTGACACTGTGTCAGTTTCCCCGTCGATCGGTGCCGTCTGATCTCAATCACTGTCATATTTCAATGTCATCACGGGATGAATCTCCCATGCAGCGTAGCCTTGAAGGTCGGTTCTCCGGTTTGCCTTTTGGTCTTTGAGAGAATGACCGACATCGAAGAACGCTTTGCCGGTAACCGTGATGACGGGAGTTTGATTAAGCGTCAGCTTCCTTCGCCTTACTTGCATTCGGCGTTAAACTTCGCGTACTGCTCCGGAGTCAGGATTGACTTGGCATCTTTCATTAATTGCTCCTCACTGCTTTCGGCGCAACGGGCCGCCTGATGCTGCTGCAAGACCACTGTCGCTTTGCCAACGCCACCAGCACTTTCACTCTGACCGGGCAAGGGAACTTTAACACGCTTTCCTTTGTCCTCCCTTGGACAGGGACCATCTCCTCCGTTGGCTCGACGAAGCACTAGGAGAGCGCACGCCTGATCTGCGCATCGCAACCAGCGTTCATCGGGTTGCGATGCGGTGAGTGCGCAAGTCAAGACTAGTCGACCTGCACCCCAAATGGTCGCCAACAATCAGTAACGCCGAGCCTAATCAAACAGACTGTATTTCGTAATCAACCGTCACGCTTCAATTTCAATGCCAAATAACGCCACCATTTAATTCTCGCCTCCTTAAGTACAGCTGCGGACTAGAACAACGGCGCAAAATGCAAGCACGATTACCAACAGCCAAAGCAAATTGCGGGCAATCTGATCCGAACGCGTAAACTTTGGGGGCATCAAAATCTTTCCCCAGGCACATGTAAACCCAGTGGTTTCGACATGTTATACGGTGATAACAGGACCTGCTTCGCGAATTGCATCGCAATCCGGCGCCGTTTAATGCGAAGCCTTTAAAATGTAGAACCTTAGGTCTTACGGAATTCTTCTTCCTGCGGACATGCCGATAATGAAAAAGACCAGGCAAATCACCAGGAACAGGAAGAACAGGAATTTGGCAATCCCAGCCGCCGCCACAGCGATACCGGTAAATCCAAAAAGCGCCGCCACCAGTGCGATTATTAAAAAGATCAGAGCCCAACGTAGCATTTTTTCACCTCCTTAGAAGAAATCGCATTGGTCGACTGCTGCGCGTGTTTTAATTCTGACGCTGAACGCTGCACATGAAACACGAACCTCTGATCTATGGTCACTGAACCATGATCGTTCCGCTGCGGTTACGAGGTTACCGCCGCGCATAGCGCCTTTCATGCTCGAGCAGCCATTTCTTGCGCCATAATCCGCCGCCGTAGCCGCAAAGCGTGCCATCGGCGCGGATCACGCGATGACATGGCACGATGATGCAGATCATGTTTGTGCCATTTGCCCGGCCAACTGCTCGCCGCGTGTTTTCATCCCCCAGACGCTTTGCCATCCAAGAATACGAGCGCGTTTCGCCCACCGGAATAGAGCGCAGAATTTCCCAAGCGCGCAGTTGAAAGTCTGACCCAACTGGCGCCAATGGAATATCGAATTCTAGTTTTTTGCCGGAAAAATAATCGTTAAGTTCCTGGCGAGTCGCAGTCAGGTGCGGATGTTCGCCCGGCACGACATTTGTCCCCAATCGCTTGCGCAAAATCGACAATTCGCGCTCAGTCGCGCGCCGGTCGATAAACTCGAGTAGACGCAAACCTTCATCGTCCGCAACGGCGATCATCGCGCCGAGCGGCGTATCAATTCGCTCCGCGAATAATGGAGAGCGCGTCTTTGCATTGGTTGGTGGTTCGCCAAAAACTTTCGTGAATGCATCTCGGAAACCGCTTTCCGATTCGAATCCGCTACCATTTCGCACTTCGTCCACACGTCGGCCTCTCTGCACTTCGCGTAACGCAAGCCCTATCCGCCGCGCGCGGTGGTAAGCTTGAAAAGTCATTCCGTAATGGCGCTTGAATTGGCGTCGCGCCGTGGATGGATCGATTGCCATCGCCGCGAGCTCCTTGTCCGTCAATCGCCCACCCGGCGCCCGCTCGACTTCCATGCGCAGGCGGTCGATCAAGTTGGGCAGAGGCCTTTCTGGATCCATCGGCTGACAACGCAGACAAGGACGGTAACCGTTGTCTAACGCTTCGCTTGGCGTTGCAAAGAAATCTACGTTCTCTCGCGCCGGTTTCTTCGCCCTGCAAGTTGGTCGGCAAAAAATCCCTGTTGTGCGAACGCCGACAACAAAAATTCCCTCGAAGCTGGGATCGCGCTTCAGCAGCGCGCGATACATCGTTTCAGGCGGAGGAAGAAGTTCGGGTGTTTTCATACGCGTTGAATTCGAAATGTGTAACAGCCGCGGGTGACGCTGCGTGCATCCACAAACCAAACTTCTGGATTTTCAAAGAACTTTTCAATGACTGTTTTCGGTTCGTTTCCATTGACGACTTCCGCGTCGATCATGTCGAACTTTGAGTCATACGCGCGCATCGCCCGCCCTTTGCGAAAGTCCGCTGGGAATCCATTCTTCGCTGCGTAGCGTTCGCATCGCTCGGCATGAACGAAGATTGGGCCGCTTTCAGAGTATGGATGACCGGGCGGGATCGCCGCGTATGGAAAAAGAATCATACGTTCGCCCGCGCGAGCAAAATGCAGACAATGCCGGCACGGATAACCTGTTTGGGAATCCGCGATCACGATCGCGTGATCCGGCGCGCCGGCCTTCGCCGCGCGCCGCGCCGCGTCTGCGACTTCAGTGAGAAGAGGAACAATGCGAAATGTTGAACTTTTCATGAGGAGAGCTAAAACCATTGCCTTGATTCGCGCATCGACGAAATTCAGGCAGCAAATTCTGTAGTCGCCCCGCGGCGTCGGGGCGCTTCGTCCAAGCCGGCACAGTGCTCAGGGAGCGCCGTTATCGCTACCAGCGATGGTACGCAGGATGACCTTCCTTGACCGCAACAAAGGTTCCACGACAAGTCGCACAGACTTTTCCGCCCGCGCTTAACGTTCCTTCAACGGTCGCGCGATCGTTTTTTAGATCGACAATTTGTGCGGAAAGAAAGACCGAATCGTTTGTTGAGGCCGGTCTCAGAAACTTAACGGCATATTCCGCGGTGACCGTGCATGGCGGGCGATCCGCTTTCGCGCGCTTCATCAGATGATAAGCCGCTGTCCAGTTGCAATGGCAATCAAGCAATGTGCCGATGATTCCGCCGTTCAACGCGCCGGTAAAAGCTTCGTATCTCTTCTGCGGTTTCCACTCAGCAACGACTTCGTCGTCTTCTGCAAAGCTGCGGATGTGTAATCCATCCGGATTCGCCGGTCCGCAACCGAAGCACATACTGTTGGGAGCGTATTTTTCCTGAAGAGATTCCTTCATTGTAGCGGCGCTCTGTGAGCGCCGAAAGCTCGGCGGCCATAGACCGTCGCTACAGTTTGAAATGTTACGCGCCGTCGCCGCTGGACCGACCCGGATAGGGACGCATTTTTGGCCCGGTGTAAAGTGATCGCGGCCGAATTAGACGATTATTGTCGTGTTGCTCGGTCACGTGCGCGCACCAGCCGGCTACCCGCGACGCGGCGAATAGAGGCGTGTTCAGCTCCGGCGGGAACCCGAGCATCCAAAATACCGGCGCAGCGTAAAGGTCCACATTCGCGCAAAGATGTTTCTCGCGATCCATCACTTCCTCTAACTTTTCGCAAATCGGAATCAATTGTTCCTTGCCCGTCCGTTTGCCGAGCTCGCGACCGATCTCACGCATCGCCGGCACGCGCGAATCGCCCTTTTTGTAAACGCGATGGCCGAATCCCATTACCTTTTCCTTTGCAGCGAGCTTTTGTTTCAGCCATGCCTCCGCGCGATCGGACGTTTTGATTTCCTCCAACATCTTCATCGACTCTTCATTAGCGCCGCCATGCAGGGGGCCTTTGAGCGTCGCAACTGCGGAGGTCACAGCTGCGTAGATTCCCGCCAACGTCGAGGCTGTAACGCGCGCAGCAAAGGTGGAGGCGTTGAATTCGTGGTCTGCGTACAAGTTGAAAATCGTATCCAACATTCGGATTTGCCAATCCTGCGGAACTTTGCCCTCTAGCTTGTAAAAGAAATTGCCTGCCTGTGTGAGGTCCGGCCTTTCCGGCAACGGCTGTTGGCCATGCGAAATGCGCCAGCCGTCAGTGATTAAAGTGGAAACGCGAGCGATCAGCCGAATCGACTTTCGGATGTTGGCATCGTGCGAGTTGTCGCTCAGGTCCTTGTCGAAAGCGCTCAGCATCGACACACCAGTGCGCAACATATCCATGGGATGCGTCGCGCTCGGAAGAAGCCGCAGCATTTCCATTACCGGACCGGGCAGCGCGCGTTGTGTGGCAATTTGGTGTGTGAACTCAACCAGTTGTTTCCCCTTGGGCAACTCGCCATTCAGCAAAAGGTACGCGACCTCCTCAAAACTCGCCTTCTCCGCCATCTGATGAATATCGTAGCCGCGATACATCAGCCCGGCGCTGGGATCGACCCAGCAAATTGCCGTTTCGCCCGCAATCACCCCCGCCAAACCGGGGCTGTACTCTGGTTTTGCTTCAGTGTTCATTTCTTTCGTTCACGTTAACCGTGATACGCGCGCCGACAAATGGTCAATCGTTCAAACCCAACCATTCTTCCGCCGCTGGATCGTAATCGAGCAGGTCGTAAAGTTCTTTGCGCGTTTGCATCTTGTCGAGCCAATCCGATTGCGTGCCACGTTTTTTTAGTGCACGCAGAAACTTCTCGCTCGCCTTCATCGATACGCGGAACGCGCTCATAGGGAAAATCACCATGCGATAGCCGAGCTCCGCCAAATCTTGAAACGAAAGCAGCGGGCTTTTCCCAAACTCGGTCATGTTCGCAAGCAGTGGTGCCTTCACTTCGCGGGCGAAGGCTTTGAATTCGTCTGCGCTCTGCAAAGCTTCCGGAAAGATTGCATCTGCACCGGCTTCGAGATAACGCTGCGCTCGCTCGACTGTCTGATCGAGGTCCTCGACGCCGCGCGCATCCGTTCGCGCGATGAGCATGAAATCGGGATCGCACCGCGCGAGCACGGCCGCTTTGATTTTGCCGACCATCTCTTCGACATCGACCAGCGATTTGCCGGCGAGATGTCCGCAGCGTTTTGGAAACTCCTGATCTTCAATGTGGCAACCGGCGAGGCTCACCCGCTCCAGTTCGCGAATTGTTCGTGCTACGTTCTCCGTTCCGCCAAATCCCGTGTCGGCATCGACGAGCGCCGGAATTTCGACTGCGTTCGCGATATAGCCTGCCAACTGCGCGACCTCGGTCAACGTAAGCAGCCCAATGTCCGGCACGCCCACAGTCGCGTTCGCCATTCCCGCGCCGCTGACGTACACTGCGTCAAAGCCAGCGCACTCCACCTGTCGAGCCATCGCCGCATTCGGCACACCGGGCAGCAGCACAGAGCCTTGTTTGATCAACTCGCGCAAGCGCGCTGCTTTTGTTCCTTTTGTCATGTCGAGCCCTTTGTCATTCCGAGCGAAGGCGAGGAATCTCAGTATTTTTCTCTACGCATCATGAGCGCCTGCATCAATTCATCGACGTTCTTCGCTTCATCGAGTTTCCATGCAACATCGATAATCTTCCGGGCGGGATCGCTGCCGAGCATGGGCTTAACCAACAGCTCAAACTTCTCCTCCACCTGCGAATCTTTCAGCGGATTCTTCGCGTGTCCCAGCGGATAATCGACTCGGTTGGTCAATCGCCGGCCGTCAACAAGCTCAATATGCACGATGTTCGCTACCGCCTCCGGATACAACGCGCTCAGCTCCGCGTTGCGTTGCACCTTCACATTTTCCAAAAACTTCCAGACCTTGGGATCTTTGAAACGCTCCGGCTCGAATTGCCTCTCGGTGACTTCGCCATCGATCAACGCAATCGCTGTGATGTAAGGCAGACTGTGATCCGCAGTCTCGCGTGTTTCCGGCTTCCATTTTTCCGGCTCGCTCCCGATGATATCCACCGACGCATCGTGACTCTCGATCGTCACCGCCCGCACCGTTGTCGGATCGCCAATTTCTTCTCGCAACAAGAGCACCGCTTCAATCGCGCTCTGGCTATGATATTCTGCCGGCCAGAATTTGATGCTCGTGCGCAAAATCATCGACGCCGGCCCGTCGCCGGTTTTTGCAAACGGCACGGCAAATTTTTCGGCGACGTTGCCCAGTGAAACGCCGAGCTGCTTTTCGAAACCCATTTGGCCCTCGAAAATCGGACCCGGCCCGGTCATCCCGGCCCGCGCGAGGAGCGCGGAAAAAACTCCGTGCCGCGCCGCGTTGGCGAAAGCTACGCCTTTCCAATGAGAGAGTTCGCCTGCGCGCGCCTGCCGCATCGCCGCGCCTGCGACTCCGGCGATGTTCACCGCGTGGCGCGTTTTTTGCGGATCGAGCTTCATTAACTTCGCGGACGCGAGCGCCGTTGAGAATGCGCCGTAGGTCACGTGATCCCAGCCCCGCGCGCGAACGCTCGCCGCGTCGCAAAACCGGCATTGCACCTCATAGGCCAGCGCGATCGCAGTGATGAATTCGCGTCCGCTTGCGCCAACGCTTTCTGCCACAGCCAGTGCCGCTGCAATATTGTCACTGGGATGCGCCGGTTCCTTCGACAAGTAAGTGTCGTTGTAATCAAAATAGCGGATGCAGCAGCCATTCGCGAACGCCACCCAGTCCGGCGGCGCGTTGTGGTTTGTGCCGATGATTGTGGAACCTTGTTTGGCCGAAAAATCCGAAGCGACTCTTCGCGCAATCGCGCACGGTTCTTCCTTCCACGCTCCCAGCGCGCAGCCTAATGAATCGATGACGCGCCGTTTCACTTCATGCACAACTTCCTTCGAAAGATCCTCAAATCGAAGTGCACACGCGTAATCAGCGAGTTGATGAGCAAGCGTCGTCTTCATTGAAAAATCGCAATTTCAATCTGCCGATGAATCGGAGCCCGGCAAGTTGTAGAGGCGCTTGTGCCAAGCGCCTGGCAGCTGACCCACGGCAACCGAAGCGGTTGCCCTACAATAGAAGAACGCGCACAATCTTCTCGTGAGCGAATTTCAATTTGGCGGCGAATTTGTCTGGTATCCGACGCCCGAGCTGATCGCGCAATCTAATCTTCAGCGCTTCATCGAAACGCATGGGCTCGGCTCCTACGATGAGTTGGTGCGAAAATCAATAACGGACATCGCCTGGTTTTGGAACACGGTGCTTTGCGATCTCAATATCCAATTTTACAAACCGTACTCGCGCGTTGTTGATCTGAGCGAAGGAAAACCCTGGGCGAAGTGGTGCATCGATGGCGAAATGAACGTCGTTCACAATATGCTCGATAAATACGCCGGCACCGAGATCGATAATCAACTCGCCATTAAATCGGAAATCGAGGATGGAACGACGCGCACGCTCACTTACAAGGAATTACGTGAGCAAGTAAACAGAATGAGTGCTGCGTTGCGTTCGTTAGGCCTCGGCAAAGGCGATGCCATCGGCGTGTTCATGCCCATGGTGCCGGAAATCGTGATCGCGATGCTGGCCATCATTAAAACCGGCGGAATTTTCCTGCCGCTTTTTTCCGGCTTTGGCGCGTCCGCAATCGTCTCGCGACTCAGAGACGCTGATGCCAAAGCGCTTTTCATCGCTGATGGCACGTACCGGCGCGGAAAATTTTGCGCGATGAAACCAATTGCAGATGAGGTAGCGTCGCAGGTTCCGACGCTGAAGCATTTGATCGTTTTTGAGGCAAAAGAATCACCGCAAGCGCAGCGCTTCCCCTACAAAACGCACTCGTGGCACGAGCTTCTACATCAAACATCAAACATCAAGGATCGAACATCGAACACCTCTGCCGAAGATCCGATGATGATCATCTATACCTCGGGCACGACGGGAAAACCAAAGGGCGCCGTGCATACGCATTGCGGGTTCCCGATCAAGTCTGCGCAGGACATGTGGATGGGACTCGATCTGCATTCGGATGAAACACTTTTCTGGATGACTGACATGGGGTGGATGATGGGGCCATGGGAAGTTTTCGGAACGTTGTTGCTCGGCGCAACGATGATGCTATACGACGGTGCCCCTGATTTTCCGGGGCCGGATCGTGTTTGGTCGCTGGTGGACCGACATAAAGTGACCGCACTCGGCATCTCGCCAACGTTGATCCGCGCGCTAAGACGTCACGGCGACGTGATCGTGCATCGGCATGACCTCTCCTTATTGCGCAAATTCGCTTCCACAGGCGAACCGTGGAATCCCGACCCGTGGATGTGGCTTTTTCAAAATGTCGGACGCGGAAAACTGCCAATCATCAACTATTCTGGCGGCACGGAAATTTCAGGCGGTATCGTCATGGGCAATGTACTTACGCCGATGAAACCGTGCGCGTTTTCGGGCCCGCTTCCTGGCATGGCAGCCGATGTGATCGATGAAAATGGGAAATCGATTCGTGGAAAAGTGGGAGAACTGGTGATTCGCGAGCCGTGGATCGGAATGACGCGCGGTTTTTGGAAAGATCGGCAACGCTATTTCGATACCTACTGGTCGCGTTTTCCTGATGTCTGGGTGCACGGCGATTGGGCTGCAGTCGATGACGACGGACTTTGGTACATTCTTGGCCGCAGCGACGACACAATTAAAATTGCTGGAAAGCGAGTTGGCCCCGCAGAAGTCGAATCAGTCCTGGTCGCGCATCCGCAAGTGAGCGAGGCGGCAGCCATCGGCGTTCCTGATCCAATCAAAGGCGAAGCCCTGGTCTGCTTTTGCGTACTGAAAAAAGGCGCGAATCGAGACGTGCTCCTAGCGGCCGAATTAAAAGAAAATGTTGCGCGCGACTTGGGCAAAGCGCTGGCCCCGCGGGATGTGCTCTTTGTCGGCGATATACCGAAAACGCGAAACGCGAAGGTGATGCGCCGTGTGGCGCGTGCGGCTTATCTCGGCGAACACCTCGGCGACACCTCGGCGCTCGATAATCCCAGTGCCCTCGAAGAATTTCGGCAGGTCTCAGTTACACCATCGGCCTAAACCGGCCGACCACTTCCTGCAAGCGGCCGGTGATTTGGCCTAGCGAGCAAACCTCGGCGGCTTCCAGCAAAGTTGGAAAAAAGTTTTCGCCGCGCTCGGCCACAATCGCCAGCTTGTCCAGTACGCGTTTCGCTTTCTCGGCATTTTTCTTCTTGAATTTGCGCAGGCGATCCACTTGCAACTGCTGTTTCTTGCGCGGCGTGCGCACGAGTTTCACTTCCGGAGCTTCCTCCACGTCCTCACGATAACGATTCAAGCCGATGATCGGCCGCGTTCCATCATAAATTTGTTGCTCATAACGATGAGAAGCGTTCTGAATCTGGCTGCGCTGATAGCGTTCTTCGACCGCGGCCAAAACTCCGCCGAGCCGCTCGATCTCGCGGAACTCATCAAGGATGGCCGCCTCCACTGCGCGCTCGACCGCTTTCATTCCGGGCGAGCCGCTTAACATATTCATCGTGTGCTTAAAGGTGCCCGATTCCTCCAGCAGGATCGCTTGACCCTGCGCGGCGAGACGGATCCATTCTTCGCTCGGCGTGGTGAAGGGTTCGTCGGCGCTATTAGAGTGACACGAGTTAGTCGCGTTCATGTAAGCAAGCATCAATTCCGCCGCGGTGCGTGTGAGATTGTTCTTGAATTCCGCGGCAATAAGCGAGCGTCCGCTGGTCTGCGTATGCAATTTGAAAAGCTGCGCTTTCGGTCCTGCGCCGAACACGTCGCGCATTCCGATCGCCCAGATCCGACGCGATACGCGCGCGAGTGCGATGTACTCAGCGTCGAGACCGCAATCGAGAAAGAAAGAGAGACGCGGACCGAATTGGTCGACCGGGATGCCGCGCTCCGCGAACATTTCTGCGTAAGCAAAACCATTCGAAAGTGTATAGGCCGCCTGTTGCACAGGCGTGGAACCCGCTTCGCCGATGTGATAGCCGCTGATCGAAATCGGATACCAGCGCGGCATTTCCCGCGTGGTGAATTCCACCATGTCAGTCAGAAAACGCAGCGACGGCTCGATCGGAAAAATCGTTTCGTTCTGTGCCTGGACTTCCTTGAAAATGTCGGCCTGAATAGTGCCGCGCAATTTCGGAACAACTCTCGGACCGAAACGACGCTTCGCTGCTGCAATATACATCGACATGATGATCGGCGCCGGTCCGCTGATAGTCATTGACGCCGAAAAATTCGGTGACCCGAGATCGAACCCGTCATAGAGCCGCACCATGTCTTCGACGGTATCGATGGCTACGCCACCCTCGCCGATCTTTCCGAACACCCCGTCGGCATCGCTGTCGATCCCGTAAAGTGTGGGTCCATCAAATGCGGTGCTGAGCCGGTGTGTGCGCTGGTGCCGGGTGAGATAATGGAAACGTTCGTTGGTGTCCTCTGCCAGCATCAATCCAGAGAACAAGCGCGTCGGCTCTTCCGCCTGTGGAATTTTCTTGTCGATCTTAGTGCCAGTCCGGCTCGGACCGCCGTTTTTCTCAAAACTTTCGATCTCGCGAACCGGTTCTAGATACATCTCGCGATACGCGCCGTTTAGAAATGGAAATTCACCGGGAAGTCCGTCACCAAAGAGGTAACGCGCGATTTCGCCTGGCTCATTGATCTCGGGCAATGCCAGACGCGGCAAAGGCAAACCGGTCGGCGTGCGCGTGGTCGGGATTTTCGCTTTGATATCGTTCCAGCGCCCCAGCAGGTCGCGCCCGAATTTTTCGTCGGTGCGCGCCCGCTTCACCTGATCGAGAACGAACGCGTTGTATTTTTCAACCGACTCAACGACTTGTCCAAGCTTGCTCATAAGTCTGATTTATGATTTTGTCATTCCGAGCGAAGTCGAGGAATCTCTAGTTGTTTCCAGCGATGCGAATATCCAGAGATGTCTCGACTTCGCTCGACATGACAGTTTACCTAGCGGCGATTGCAAATTAACTCAAACAACCTGTCCACGCCAGGGTCGCGATGACGTTTGGCAACCGTGTCGATCAATTGCTGATGCCGGCGATTTTGCCCGAGCCGCTGCTCGATTTCAGTATGCGCCGTGCGAGCGCGCTGGAGATCGCTCTTGTTTACCACCACGATGTCAGCCAGATCGAGCATCACGATTTTTTGCAATTGCAACCGGCTGCCATAATCCGGGTTCATCACCAGAACGGTAAGATCGACAATCCCATTTCTTTGGAAGGGCATCGCTTCCTGTCCGGTGCCGACGGTTTCGATGAAGACGTAATCGAATTCCGAACGGGCAAGGAACGCGAGGCTATCATGCGTCGCGGGTGAGAGTCCGCCGGCTTGCCCGCGTGTGGCCATGCTGCGCATGAACACGCGATCATTTTGCGAATTGATCATTGTTGCGCGATCACCCAGCAAAGCGCCCTGTCCGATCACGCTGGGATCATGCGACAAAATCGCGATGCGCGAACGTTGATCCTTGTTAAGGAATCGCAGCACGAGCTCGTCAATCAACGTCGTCTTTCCCGCGCCGCCAGGACCCGTGAAACCAATCACCTTGGATGTTCGATGTTTGATGTTCGATCTTCGATGTGGTTTTCCCGACTTAGACGATGAGCGTTGGGCGTTGAGCGTTGGACGTTTTCTTCTGGTCGCATACGCGTTTTCGATTTCAGTGAGCTTATGCGCAAGTTCTTGGACCGGCGATTTCGAGCGAGAGCGTTTGCCTCGTGGTTTGCCGTAACGTTTATGAACAAACTTGACCATGTCGTCGAGCGATGTGCCGGCGAAGAAAATTTCGTCCACGCCTTTGCGTTTCATGATCGCGGCGTCCTCGTGCGTGATGGTTCCCCCGCCGCCACCAAAGACTTTGATGTCGTCCGCACCGTGTTTGCGCAAAAGATCGACAACCTCGGCGAAGAACTCAATGTGCCCACCGTTGTAACTGGAGATGCCGATGGCGCGGACATCTTCCTGGATCGCCGCGCGGGCAATGTCGCTGACCGAACGATGATACCCGAGATAAACCACTTCAATCCCGTGCCGGATGAATTCCAGATTGATCGTGTTGATGGCGCTATCGTGCCCGTCGCAAATCGGGACAGCGGTCAGGATTCGGATGGGTGAGGCCATTTCTGCAACAGATAACAACAAATCTGGAACGCAGGAAAACAGGAAAGCTTATCGGAATCTAATTTCTTGGCTTCCTGGTTTCCTGATTAATCTTCTCCCCGGTTATGTCTGATGCGTTTGATTTCGCTGGTAAAGTCGTGCTGGTCACCGGCAGCTCGCGCGGGATCGGGGCGGGAATGATTAAAGCATTCGGGAAACACCACGCGCAGTGCGTAGTCAATTACGTGGCTGACGCTGAAGGACAAAATAAGACGGATGCGATGAATGTGGCGAATGAGTTGAAAGAGCCGCTGGTGCTTGAGTGCGACGTGACGCAGCCGGCGCAAGTCGAGGCCATGATGCAGCAGATCCAAGATCGACATGGTGGGCTCGATATTCTCGTGAATAATTCCGGGATCATCAGCGACCGCACCATCAAGAAAATGTCGATGGACGAATTCGAGAGCGTCATTCGAGTCAATCTCATCGGCACATTCACAGTCACACAAAAAGCTGCGGCGATCCTGCGCACTGGCGGCCGGATCATCAACATGTCTTCCGTCAGCGGCCAACTGGGCTTGTTCGGACAAGCGAATTACTCATCGAGCAAAGCGGGAATTATCGCGCTCACGAAAGTTTCTGCGCGCGAGTTTGCCCGGCAGAACATTACCGTGAACGCCATTGCGCCCGGATTTATCGATGTGGGCATGAGCAAAGGCATGCCGGAAGAGGTCATGCAAAACTTCATCAGACAAATCCCGCTCGGCCGGCTCGGCGACGTAAACGAAATTGTGAGCGCAGTGCTCTTTCTCGCCTCGCCAATGGCCTCTTACATCACCGGCCAGGTTCTCAGCGTAAACGGCGGCTTCTACATGGGCTGAGCGGCGCCACTAATAAGTTTTCGTCTTCGTCATTGCAACGAAGGCGCGCGGGCTCTGTCTGCTCAAACGCGGTCCAAAGGACCGGATGTTGAGGTAGCGACTGAGTTTAGCCACGACTCCCACGGAGCCATGGATAGCGTCGGCCTGCAGCGATTCGTTAGACCTATTTGGGCAGTTCGGGAAGATCTTTTGGGCTCTTAAGCTCTGAATGCTGAATTCGGCGCATCTTAGTCACGATGCCGCTGTCGACGTTCTCGAATGTGACGAAGTCGCGCTCAACCCGGAAACGTTGCTGTTGAGTCACTACTCGGCCATCTCGTGAATAGGTATAATTCAGTGTGTCGGGCGGTTGAAAGGTGTAGCCGTAGCGGACTCTGATCGGCTTTCCGTCGGTGCGCTCCGGGAATGTGACTGTCTGAATCATTATGTTGTCGCGGAGAAACTCGATCTCAAGGCCGCCACTGCGCGGCGTGATATCGTGGCCATCCCGTGCAGTGGCGCTGACGCTACGCCACAGACCAATTAACGGAAAAGGCGCAGGCGGTTCGGCTCGCGCCGGTATCGCACACAGCAAAATAAAAGCAAGCAACGACGCGCGAGTGGACATAGATCTAACGAGAATAAGAGGCGATCTCGCAATCAAAGGCGAACATTTTTCGTCTAACGCGCGATTGTTGGCTTGAGACCAATCAACGCAAGCATGCGGCCGGTTTTACCTTTTTCAGCGCGATAGGAATAGTAACGGTCTAAGTCGCAAGCTGTGCACACGCCGGAGTCGTGAATTTCGTTTACGCCGAGTGTGCGACATTGCCGAACAACTTCCGCCGCGAAATCGATTTCGTAGTGCGGCGGACGAATACAGGGACTGAGCTGCACGATCATGTTCGCAGGATCCGAACCGAAGCGACTACTCATTTGCGTAATTGCATTCGTGACGACGCCGAGCTCGGTACCATTGCGCCCGGAATGGACGAGACCAATTGCCGGCGTTTTTGGGTCAACGATGTAAACGGCGCAGCAATCTGCGACGTAAACGCCAAGCGCGACACCGCGCTCGTTCGTGATGAGGCCGTCGCAGCCGGGGAATTCGCGACCAGGTAGGGACGCCGCTCCGCGGGGTCCGCGGTCGGCGCGGAGCCCCGACCCTACCTCTTCGACAATCGCGATCTTGTTTCCGTGAATCTGTTGCGCGGTGAATAACGGCCACTCGCCGATACCAATTGCGTTGCGAATTTCGCGGTGCGCGGCGTCAAGCCGCGTTAGCACTTCGGCTTTATCGTGCGAAACATCGATGCCGGGAATTCTTTGCGTGAACACGTAGCGGCAAATTGCGATGCCGCTGAGCGCGGGAAATTGTTCGAAGGGTAAATCCATGATCGAACTTCCAAAACCCAAGCTCCAGGATCCAGTGAAGCTCCAACCTGAAACTACGCCGCCGACCTCGTAGTGTCGTGTTGAGCCCTTCGACTTCGCTTAGGACAGGCTTCGCGAAACATCTCTCATTCTCGTCTTGCTGAACTGGGAGAAAACGATCAGAGATCTTTTGCTGCGCTCAGGATGACAATTGTTTGGGGTTTGGATGTCTTAGGGATCGTCGCCCTTGTTTTTGGGCTTGCCCAACGCGTCCACATTGCTGCCGGTGTAATAGGTCTTTGTCTTGGTCGCGCGCGGCGCGAGGTCTGCGAACATCTCGTGATAGGTGCTTTGCGCGCCAGTCGCGCGGTCAAATTCTGCAAGGGAAGAATTATACCCGAAGAGTGCTTGTAAACGCGTCGATTGCGCCATGAGCAGTTGCACAGTGGCGTTGAGCACATCCAACTGCGTTCCCGCGCCGGCATCCAAGCGCGCCTTGGCCAGGCGCAACGCTTCCTCGGCTAGCTCGACGTTTTTCTCCTGGCTTGTAACCAACTCTTGGTTCTGCAGCAAATTTGAGTAGGCCTGTTGAATTTCCAGTTCCACCTGCCGAACGTCATCGTCGTACGTGTTCTTTGCTTCGAAAAGAAGCGCGCGCTGTTGTAGGACCTGCCCGGCGATCGCGCCGCTGTCCCAGATTGGCAAACTGCCCTGCACGGTTGCTATCCAACCTTTTGAGATGTCATGCCAACTGGAGTTGGTGGGCGAGCTCACCCACTCGCCGCCTCCGGTTGTAGTGATAGTTGGGAGATACTGGCCCGCTGTCGCGCGCACCTGCTGAAGTTGATTCAACACGTTTGCCCGCGCCTGCTTGAGAAAAGGGCGCCGCTCTTTTCCAAGCTCGATCGCGTTGGCCAGCGCGATGGTGCGCGGGAAGTATGGCATTTCACCGACCACTTCTAAAGGCGGGTTTTCACCGCGGCGTGGCTGGAAGTTCAGACCGAGCGTCTTGGCCAGAGTAATCTTCGATATTCGTAAGTTGTTCTGCGCCGTAATGAGGTTCGGAAGTTGATTGTGCAGCTGCACGTCCGCTTGCAGCACGTTGAACCGTGGAACTGTTCCCGCTTCGAACCGGTTCTGCTGGTCCTTCAACTGAGCTTCCAAAAGACGCACATTTTCCTCGTTCACCGTGACGAGTTCTCGATTGACCACGATCAGGTAGAACTGCGTTTTGACCGTCGCAATGAGTTGGTCCAGAATATTGCGGAACGCGAAGTAGGCGCTGTCTCGCTGAAAAAACGTGCCGCGAATCTCCGGCCAGCTTGTACCATTAAAAATCAGCTGCGTTCCCAGAACGCTGATGGCGTATGAGACATCGCTCGTCTGAACATTCGGCACGCCTGGTGTGGGTGTTGGTGACGGATCGGCCAGTGGCGGCCGAATTTCACGCACTTGCGACGGTAATGGCTCAACAAGCGATGCGGCGCCGCCCGTTGTGCCGGGAGTTGTGCCGCCGCCGCTCGTCGTCGTCGTCGTTCCGAAGACCCGGGCGCCAACCAGATTCGGATCGGTCCAATCATAATTCGCTCTCGCCGTGATCTGCGGCAGAACCTGTGCACGGACCTGAATGATCACGCCTCTGGTCCGTTTGATCTCCTGCTCCGCGTTGAGGAGAGTCGGATTGCGCTGCAGCGCCGTTAGGATCGCTTGGTCGAGTGTAAAGGTGGGAACTCTGCCGTTTGAACCTGTTCCGATGCCGGACCTTGTTTCGCTGCCACCAAAACTTGGCGGGCCAAGGATTCCGAACGTTGCAAGGATTCCTAGGGAAATAAAAATTTTTCTCATAGCCGCTTAGCGGTTAGATGCGCGAAATACCGCGCCCGGATTTAGCGTTAGCTGTTTTGCCCCGAATTGGTAGCACTGCCATCGACCAAATGGAAATTATTTCGATTGGCAGTAATCGTAAATTTTACTGTAGATCTGCAACCAAGCCTTCTGTTCATCGGGGCTGAGATATTCCAAAATCTTGATCAGATTGCCAACCATTTCCTCGCGAATCCGCCGGACTAGAGCCGAGCCTTTCGGCGTAATACAAACCATCACTTTGCGGCGATCATCGCGCGCGACGGAGCGCATCACGTAGCCAAGATTCTCCAGGCGCGCCACCAAACCGCTCGCCGCGGCGGTGGTATGCCCCATCTTCTGCGCAATCGCAGACATGGTGAGCACTTCCTTTTGATCGAGGTAAGCGAGAAGAAAAAATTGCGCAAAGGAAACGTTGCCAGGCGCAAGCTCCTTGCAGAGATGCAGCATAAAGCAGCGCTGCATTTCGAGGACAATATGAGAGAGCCGTTCCGCATCCGCACGAATTTGCTCGGTCGAACTTCGTGCAAATGTGGTGACGGTTCCGCTATTCAAGGCGATTAAGCTAGAAATGCGCGCGTGAACTGTCAAACCACGCGGCCGAAAGAAATTGGCTAATCCCAGATTTGAACATCAACAATTTCACCCGCCGCCAGCGACTCGCCAACAACCATCCGCAACATGGCATTCGATTGGCTCAAACCAAAAAGCGCGTGCGATTCCTGGCGACCAACCGGAGTAAATCTGTCGTGTTCGAGTTTCCCGCGAATGTAATGCGCACGATCGCTGTCGTTCGTTAGATCCACGGCCAACTTCGCCGGCACGTGGGGCAGATCGAGATTCGCTGCTCCCACCAGCTTAAAAATTGCTGGGTGCACAAATTGCAGAAAAGTGACGAAAGTGGATACAGGATTGCCTGGTAACCCGAATACTGCGCATTCATCCAATTTACCGAACAGAAACGGCTTCCCTGGTTTAATCGCCACTCGCCAGATGCCAATCTTCGCTCCGAGCTCGTGTAATGCATCTTTTACCAAATCATGCTCTCCCACAGAAACACCGCCGGTGATGATCAGAATATGATTTTTGGTACCGCGCTTGATTGCGTCGATCAACGATTCCCTTTCATCGCGACAATGTTCTACCGATTTTACGATCGCGCCGCTGCGTTGCAGCAATGCGTCAAGCAATGCCGAATTGCTTTCGTAAATCTGTCCAGGCGCAATCTTCTCTCCCGGCTTCACCAGCTCGTCACCGGTTGAAATGATGGCGGCGTTCACCTCACCGCCGACGGTCACGTCAGTAAGGCCCTGCGACGCTAACAAAGCAGTCGTCGCTGCACGAATTTGCTCGCCTTTAGCCAGGATTTTCTGGTCCTCTGCCAGATCACAACCACGCCACCGAACGAATTCGCCAGCTTCGACACTCGTATTTATAACAATTTCGTCGCCCTCACGGACGACGTCTTCCTGCATGACGACCGCGTCCGCGCCACGCGGGATTGGCGCGCCAGTAAAAATCCGGACTGCCGCGCCGGGAGAGAGACGGAGCTTCCGATCAGGACCAGCCGGCTGTTCGCCGATCACGCGCAGGCGCTCGCCCTTCTTGCATGAGCCTGCCACGATCGCATAACCGTCCATCGCGGAATTATCGAAGTTCGGCAGCGGCAGCCGGGCAAAGTAATCCTCGGCCGAAAACCGGCCCAGCGCCTGCGAGATCAGCAGGTGCCCCGGAGGTAACGGTTGAATCGCTTCAAGAATTTTCCTGCGCGCTTCTTCCTCGCTTATCATTGCCAATCATTTCAATTAGCAATCGCCGATTGGCAACCCCGATAAAATCGCGAGCACGTGACGAAGTCGGTATCGGCAACCGCAAATTGCAGATTGGAAAACCCCAATTCTTCGCGATATTCTGGCTCTGCTTTTGGTGAGGTGGCTGAGTGGTTGAAAGCAGCGCTTTGCTAAAGCGCCGTAGCCCAAAAGGCTACCGAGGGTTCGAATCCCTCCCTCACCGCCACAGATTTTCGATGTTCGAAGTTTGATGTTTAATTTCTGTTCTTACTCTCGCTCGTGCTCCTGTTCGTAATTGATGAAGATTGACCGAACGATTCAAAACTTCATCGGCGGCAAATTTGTGGAGCCCGTCAGCCTCTTGTCATTCCGAGCGAAGTCGAGGAATCTCTGATTGTTTCTGAAAAATCGTCGTGCTTGCCATGACCGAAAACATCACGCGTATCAAGAACCTCATTGACGCCGAATTCGTTGAACCTGTCGGTGGTCGATACCTCGATAATATTGAGCCGGCAACGGGCAAACCGTATTCGCAAGTGGCGGATAGCGACGCGCGCGATGTCGATCTTGCGGTCACTGCAGCTGAGAAGGCATTCGTTGATTGGTCAAAGAAACCGGCAGCCGAACGCTCGCGTTTTCTCTTGCGGATAGCCGATTTGATCGAACGCGATCTTGAGAAATTCGCGCGTGCAGAATCGATTGATACAGGCAAACCCCTCGCGCTCGCGCGCACGCTCGATATTCCACGCGCGATCGCAAATTTCCGATTCTTTGCGACTGCGATCCTCCACACGGAATCGGAAGCGCACATCACCGACAACATCGCGTTTAACTACACGCTACGTCAGCCGCGCGGCATTGCCGGGCTGATTTCGCCGTGGAACCTGCCGCTTTACTTGTTGAGCTGGAAAATCGCGCCCGCCATCGCAGTCGGCAATGCGGCAATTGCTAAGCCGAGCGAATTGACGCCAATGACCGCTTTCATGCTGTGCGAAATCTGTCGCGAAGGCGGCTTGCCGAATGGGGTGCTTAATGTCGTGCACGGTACCGGACCAAACGTCGGTGCAGCGATAACGGCCCATCCGAAGATCAATACGATATCGTTCACCGGCGGCACAGTGACTGGTCGTAAAGTCGCAGAAGCATGCGCGCCATTGTTCAAGAAAGTCTCGCTCGAGCTAGGCGGTAAAAATCCAAACATCATTTTCGCCGACGGCGATCTCGACGCCGCAATTGCCGGCAGCGTGCGTTCATCATTTGCAAACCAGGGACAAGTCTGCTTGTGCGGTTCCCGCGTCTTCGTCGAGCGATCCGCTTACAAAGATTTTGTCGATCTTTTTATCGAAAGAACGGCACAGTTGTGCCTGGGCGATCCGCTTGATGAAAAGACCGAGCAGGGCGCGATCGTAAACAAGCCCCAGCTCGAGAAGATCAAATTCTATGTCGATCTTGCCCAAAAAGAAGGCGGCAAAATCGCGCTCGGCGGTTCTTCACCACCACCGCCTAACGAACGCTGCTGCGAGGGATATTTCTTCCAGCCGACCGTTATCACTGGTTTGCCTGTCTCCTGCCGCACGAATCGCGAAGAAATTTTTGGCCCAGTTGTCACAATTACGCCATTCGACAACGAAGAAGAAGTGATCGCGTATGCAAACGACTGCGACTACGGCTTGGCCTCGAGCGTCTGGACCCAGAACCTGAGTCGCGCCCATCGCGTTGCCGAACAAATCAATACCGGCACGGTATGGGTGAATTGCTGGCTGTTGCGCGATCTGCGCGTTCCGTTCGGCGGCATGAAACAAAGCGGCGTCGGCCGCGAAGGCGGTGAAGAAGCCCTTCGGTTCTTCACCGAACCGAAAAACGTCTGCATCGCAAAGTAGAGCCCAATTCTTGCTCGTGATCGGATCTCGATCGTTTCCCACTGTCGACCAAGCCCGTCGCCAACACGTCGTTCGGATACGGAGAGCAAGACTGCGCGACGCTGCCGCCATCGAGTCGCTACTTCGCGAATCCTTTGGCGAGTATAAGCGGGCTTATACAGCCGAAGCATTCGATATCACTACGCCCGGGAGGCATGAGATAGAAAAACGGATGAAAAACTGGAAGCTCTGGGTAGCCGTTCACGCGCATGTAATTGTGGGAACGGTGTCGGTCCACCCGGATGGCGCGGCATTACACATCCGCAGCATGGCTGTGCATCCGCGCATGCGGGGCCATGGGATTGGAAAATCATTGCTCGCGCGGGTTGAACATTTCGCGCGCGACAATGGTTACAAACGGTTGGTTCTCAGTACCACGCCGTTTTTGATACCCGCGATTCGACTTTATGAGGACTCCGGATTTCGGTTCATTGGAGCCAAGCGGGATTGGTTCGGAACACAGCTCAGGTCTATGGCGAAACAACTAACTTCTTTTTCCTCGGACGGTGGTTAGCAATGTCGGCGGCATTTCTACCCGCATTCGATCGCAGTTGATAAAGACAATCCAATTTTCACAGCGGAAGTAATGCCGTGGCGCACGCGGAAACTGCGCGCTAAGTAAGCAGCTTCGCGTCAGAAAACAAAATGAGCGACGCAGTCGAAAGTTAAGCTGCCTCGATCCTTCTTTTCACGACGCCAAGAAACACGTAGCATGTCGCGATCATGCGAAGCGTAATCGCCAGATCAATTTTCTTCGGATTCCTTGTTGGCCAGCTTCACATCGCGCTGGGCGCGGCTTCGGCTGCAGAGCCGAAAGGTGAAATGGCAA
Source organism: Verrucomicrobiota bacterium (assembly GCA_046734045.1). Classification (GTDB taxonomy): domain Bacteria; phylum Verrucomicrobiota; class Verrucomicrobiia; order Chthoniobacterales; family UBA10450; genus Udaeobacter. The sequence goes on along the minus strand of JBKPQL010000081.1, from coordinate 9,905 downwards.
CGCTGGATGCGAAGCCCGAACCGATCGCGATCGATCCCGCGCGATCTGCGGTGATCGTGGTGGACATGGAGAATGATTTCGCTGCCAAAGGCGGAATGTTTGACCGCGTTGGGGTGGACATTTCCGGTGCTCAGAAGGCAATCGCTCCGAACGCGAAAGTGTTGGCGGTAGCGCGCCAAGCTGGATTGAAAATCATTTACCTCAAGATGGGTTATCGCCCTGACCTTTCCGATCTTGGCGAAACCGATTCAGTGAATCGAACGCGCCACTTGAAATTCGGGGTCGGTCAGAAAATTCGCGCGCCGGATGGACGCGAAAGCCGGCTGCTGATCCGCGACACCTGGGACACCGACATCGTTCCTGAGTTGAAGCCCCAACCCCCCGACATCGTAATTTATAAGACGCGATTCAGCGGCTTCTACCAAACCGGTCTCGACGCGACGCTGAAAAAATTTGGTATCAAATATCTGATCGTTACCGGTGTAACCACAAGCATCTGCGTGGAATCGACAGTGCGAGACGCAATGTTCAGAGATTATCTATGTGTTCTCCTCAAAGACTGCATGAGCGAGCCTATTGGCCACGATTTGCCGAGAACGAATCACGAAGCCTCTCTCTTAAACGCGGAAGTGTTGCTCGGCTGGGTTTCGGACTCACAGCAATTCATTAAGGCCCTCTCGGCAAAGACAGCGCAAGCCAGTCGATGAACGAATCCATCGAGAGCGAACGCGCCCCTGAACCGGTGGGCGCGTTTCCACACGCGAAACGCGTAGCCGACTTGTTGTTTCTCTCTGGCATTGGCCCGCGCCAGCGCGGCAGCAAGGAAATTCCCGGCGTCACGCTCGATTCAGCTGGTAACGTCGTCAGTTACGACATCGAAACGCAATGTCGCGCAGTGTTCGAAAACGTGCGCCTTGTACTGGAAGACGCCGGCGCGACATGGCAGGACATCATCGACGTCACGGTCTTTCTGACGAACATGAAAAAAGATTTTCCGATCTATAATCGCATTTATGGGGAGTATTTTGCCGGCCCGGGTAAACCGAATCCCACACGCACCACGATCGAGGTAGGGGCGCTGCCGACTCCGATCGCGATCGAGCTCAAGGTGATCGCCGCCGTGGGATAAACACGCGCACTCGTTTCTGTCATTCCGAGCGAACTCGAGGAATCTCTCGCTATTTTCTTCAAGATTCGCGTTGGACATTTGTCTTCGATTACGATTACGAGCACGAGCATGAGTAAGAATTGCCCATTTTGCATCATAGCGGCCGATCACACCGGCATCACGGTCTTGAATCTTGAGCGTTCTGTGGCATTCTGGCGCGATATTCTCGGCTTTGAGCTTTCACACACGGCACATCAAACCGGCAAAATGGCCAAAGAGATAACTGGCGTTGCCGGGGCTGAGATCAAACTCGCCGTCGTGAAGGCACCCGGAGGTCACAAGATCGAATTGCTCGAATATCTCGCACCAGCGGATCGGAAACATGTCAATGTTAGACCATGCGATGTTGGATCGGTGCACGTTGCATTGCTCGTAAATGATCTTGATGCTGTGCTCGAGCGAATCGCAGCATCCGGCTGGCGCGCCGCTGGCAAACCGCAAATTCTTCCATCGGGTCCAAACGCCGGCAAGCGTGTCGTCTATGTGCGCGACCCAGATGGCACGACAATCGAACTCATGGAGCTGCCCGTTAAAGCAGTTGATAGTTGAGTGCGTAAAGCTCCGTGGGAGCCACGCTCCTTTACGGAGTTGAGTGTCGAGAGCTCCGTTCAGGGCTGGACGCCGGCATAGGTCGGAATCGCGCCGCGCGCGACGTTCTTATAAACGACGCCGCCTTTCATGACGAAGGTGACGCGGCGTACCGCTGTGATGTCTTTAAGTGGATCGCCGTCTAGCGCGATGATGTCGGCTTCGTAACCAGGGGCGATAGAGCCGATACGGTCGCCCATGCGAATGGCCTCGGCGGCGAGCGAGTTTGCAGAAACCATCGCGCTCATCGGATCAACTCCCGCATCGCGCACGCGATCAATGAATTCCTCGGCGTTGCGACCGTGCGCGCCAGCGACCGCGTCCGAGCCGAAAACGACTTTTAGCCCCAGAGTCTTGACAGCCCGCCGGACGATATCGCGGTCGAGCGACAAGACCCGCTCCATCGCCGCGAAGCCCTCTTCGGTGTAGCCGGGCGTGCCGAGGAAGCGCTCCTTGTTAGCGAGGTAATTCTCGATCACGAGTCCGGCTTGCGGATCGAAGTACGTACTGCGCTCAGCCATGAGTTTGAGGTCATCGTCGTTTGCCATCGTGCCGTGCTCGACCTCAGTGCAGCCGGCGAGCGTGGCGGCGCGCACGGCGTCTTTGTAGGCGTGGACAAGCGTGCGCAAGCCTTGTTTATTCGCCTCGTCGCAAGCTGCGTTGAGTTGATCTTGTGAGAGTGTCATTCCGCCACCCTGACGGATGGACTGCGACGCGAAGATTTTGATGAGGTCTGCGCCCGCTTGTTTCTGCTTGCGCACGAAGGCGCGAATCTCATCGGGTGTGCCAGTTTTCTCACCACGGCCTTCGAGCGGCTCGATGGCTGTGAGGATGCGCGGACCCGGAAGCGCTCCTTTCGCGATTGCGTCGCGCAACGGGACGTCCCTGGGCGAGCCGACGCTCTGCACGGTGGTGAACCCCGCCATCAACGTCAGCCAGGTATTGGACGCCGCCTGGTACGCAGCGAACTGCGTGGTCTGATCAGCGCCCGCGTTCTTGCCGTCCTCGCCGAAGCTCCAGGTGATATGGACGTGCGAGTCGATCCAACCGGGCAGGAGTGTGAAGCCTCGCAGATCGTAGTCAACGGGCGAAGCATTCGGATCGAGCGCCACGATCTTCGCGCCTTCGACAACGATGCGCGTGTCGCGTAAGACGTGCCCGCGGCCATCGAGCACCAAACTCGCGCCGATAATGATGCGCCTGTTCTGTGTCTGTGTTGTGGGATTCGTTTGGGCCGTCGCGCAGACGCCGATGCTCGTTAAGAGGCAGAGAATGATCCTGGCGGCGCGGCGCACGGCTAACCGCTCAAACGGGGTATCTGTAGCCCACTTCTTTTCTCGTCGAAGCGGAGCTAGCCACGCAGCGATCATGGACTGGTCACGGTTACCTGTTGTCGTCATCTCAAATGGATCACGCCATGTCGAGTGCGATTGCGTCTCGTCTGCACTGAATTTCGAATCGCATCGCGCGAGCGGTTGTTGGACACCGGGCAAAAATCGCCATACTTGAACACGATGTTTTCTGCCGACGAAACATTTGCGCGCGAAATGGACGCGAAGGATCCGCTGCGCGATTTCCGCGATCGCTTTCATTTGCCCATCGGCAAAGACGGCAGACCTCTGATTTATTTCGCGGGCAATTCGTTAGGCCTGATGCCTAAATCGGCGAGAGCAATCGTCGAGGAAGAATTGGATAACTGGGCGACGCTTGGCGTCGATGCGCATCACGCGGCGGGCACGCCGTGGTATTCGTATCATGAAGCGTTGCGCGAGCCGACAGCGCGGCTCGCTGGCGCAAAGCCGCTGGAAGTCATCTGTATGAACAGCCTCACGGTGAACCTTCACCTGATGATGGCGACTTTTTACCGGCCGACAAAGTCGCGCTTCAAAATCCTAATGGAAGACCCTGCGTTCCCTTCCGACACTTATGCGATCAAAACCCAAATCGCGCATCACGGGCTCGATCCAAAAGACGCGCTCATTCTTGCGCGCCCGCGCAAAGGCGAATTCACCATCCGAACGGAGGACACTGTTGATCTCATAAACAAGCACGGCGATCAACTCGCGGTCGCCATGTTTGCCGGTGTCAACTTTTTCACGGGCCAGTTGTTCGACGTTAAGAAAATCACGGCCGCAGCACAGGAGCACGGCGCCATCGCCGGATTCGATCTCGCGCATGCGATCGGCAACTTGCCGCTCTCGCTCCACGATTGGAACGTCGATTTCGCAGTCTGGTGCTCCTACAAATACCTCAACGCCGGACCAGGCGCAGTCGCCGGTGCGTTCGTACACGAGCGACATGCGACTAACACAACTCTGCCGAGGCTCGCCGGCTGGTTCGGTAACGACCCGAATACACGATTCCGCCTGCATCTCGACCCGGAATTCGTTCCCGTTCCGTCCGCCGACGGCTGGCAGATTAGTAACCCGCCCATCTTCTCGATGGCACCGTTGCGCGCTTCGCTCGCGATCTTTGATGAAGCCGGCGGAATGGAGGCGTTGCGCGCGAAATCGATGAAGCTGACCAGCTATCTTGAATTTCTGGTAAGCGAAATCGGATCGCGCAAATTTAGCGTGATCACGCCAACGGAAGAAGACGCGCGCGGCTGCCAACTGTCCGTCCTGGCGCTTGAGCACCCGAAGGAATTATTCGCCGAACTGCAAGCCGCTGGCGTGAAATGCGATTTCCGCGAACCGAACGTGACCCGCGTCGCGCCCACTCCACTTTACAATACATTTCACGAAGTCTGGCGGTTCGCAAAGATTCTGGCAGAGCATCAGTGAGCGCATTTGCACGACACAAGTGATTTTGGTATAACTCGCCCTTAACCTTTGCCAACTTTGCTGACGTGATTCGAACGGTTGTTTTCAGTATTGTATTCAGCGTTTGCGTAAGCCCGGTTTGGGCGAAAGACGAGAAATCAATCAGGAAGTTGCGTGACGCATTGGTGGCGCTCGCGCCAGACGTGGATCCGGGCGAAGCCGAGCTGTTGTCGGTGACCGCGCACACCGCCTCGCGCGACTGTGCGCTTGAATATCGCCTCGCCTGGTGCCCGGTGTTTCAGAACGTTCTGATCCACATGGGCAAGCGAGAACGTGGCTATTGCGGCCATTATGTGCGTGATATCGGCGAACGCCTGAAAGCGCTCAAGCTTAAGACGCTAGTGCTTCACTGGGGTGCTGCTTTTGCAGGAACCATGGACGAGAACAATGGTCTAGTCGTCACGGCACGCAACCAGTCTTTCCAAGACGGCATCGTCCTTGATGCCTGGCGTGGGGGCGGCCGATTATTCTGGTGCGCAGTCCAAAAGGATTCTGCGTACGATTTACGACTGCATCCCCCGCGTAGGCCCCAACCCGGCTATTCCGGGACCACGGCATGGAAAGAAGACCCGCTCTACACCGCTTGGTTGCAGGACTACAACAACGTTTACAAATGGCAATGGCAACCGACGGTGCGATAACCTGTTAGCCACGAGCGATTCAAGCCGTTGCGATATCCGCGTTATCCACGGTTAAGAATTCGTGATGCCAGCGAAGTTCATCCACATCGGCAGCGGTCTCGCGGGTGGTTTGCTGGCCGCATACTTAGGGCGGCGGGGATATGATGTCGATCTCTACGAGCGGCGTGCTGATCCGCGCGAAGACACCATCGTTGGCGGGCGCTCGATTAATCTGGCGATTTCAACCCGCGGGATTCACGCGCTGGAACAGATCGGGATCGCTGATGAAGCATTGCAACACGCCATCCCCATGCGCGGCCGAATGATTCACGATAAATCGGGCGCGCTACATTTCACGTCGTACGATGTCGATCCAAAGAAATGCATCAACTCGATCGGACGCGCCGCGCTCAACAGCACAGTGATCGAAGCGGCGCAGCGCTATCCGAATGTGCGAGTGCACTTCAATCACAAATGCACCGACGTCGATCTCGACTTGGCGGTTGCCCACTTCGAAACGGGAAGCGGTGCGGTGACAACGCGCGGCGACGCGGTTATCGGTGTCGATGGCGCATTCTCCCCTGTACGCAAATCAATGCAGCGCCAGATCGACAATTTTAAATACGACGAAAGTTATCTCGCTCACGGCTACAAGGAACTGACGATTCCGCCCGGGCCAGATGCCTCATGGCAAATGGAAAAAAACGCGCTCCACATCTGGCCCCGGAAGAGTTTCATGATGATCGCGCTGCCGAATCCCGACGGCTCGTTTACGTGCACTCTCTTTTGGGAATTTGAGGGGCCGCGCAGCTTCGCCACCACAAAAACCGACGACGAGGTGCGGCGATTTTTCGATGAAGAATTTCCCGACGCCGTGTCGCTAATGCCGACGTTGCTGGAAGATTTTCGGGAAAATCCGACCGGCTCACTCGTGACCATTCGCTGCGCGCCGTGGTACTACAAGGACAAGGTTTGCCTCGTCGGGGACGCCGCGCACGCCGTCGTGCCGTTCTATGGTCAGGGAATGAATGCAGCGTTCGAAGATTGTGTCGTGCTTGATGAATGCCTGGAAAAATTCTCCGATCACCGCGACCGCGCCTTTGCGGAATATTTTCAACGTCGTAAAGAGAACGCCGATGCGCTCGCCGATCTTGCGATCGGTAATTTTATCGAGATGCGTGACAAAACCGCGTCGAGAATATTTCGCGCGAAAAAGAAACTCGATCATTTTCTCGAAGCTGCACTTCCGGAAATTTACCTGCCGCTCTACACAATGGTAACATTCACGCGCATTCCCTACGCCGAGGCGGCGCGACGGGCGCGACTACAGGATCGAATCGTTTACGGCTGTCTCGTTGCCGTCCCGATAATTTTGATCGCCCTGTTGCTACTTCGTTTGATCGCACATTGACGCCCACGCGCAGTATGTAAACGTTGAGTAGCCTGCTCGTGCAGGCGAATTAGAAACCCAAAAACAACCATCATTATGAGCGACACATATGTTCCACTGATCAGTTCCGGCGTTGCCGGTCCACTTGGCGTAGTCCATCTCCCGCGGCTTTGGCAGAAAGTCTCTCTGGAAGAAAATGGTAAACTCGCTTCCGGCTATCCTGGCGTTGGCAAAGGGTTCGATGCTATGACTCTTGCTGCGCTCGGACTCGATGAGCAAGCCGTGAGAGATTACATCAAGCAGAACAAGCCGACCTATCCGCAGTTCGAAGCGTGGGTAAAGAAAAACGCCAAGTCACTGAGCCGTCAAGCCATCGAAAAGCACAACGCTGCGGTGCGCGGTTACAATCACGATGACGAAACGCGCAAGGGTATCCTCAGTGCATGCGGCATTGCTGATGACACTTCTGCGCCGAAAGACGCGGTGAACCTGAACAATCTCGACGATTGGTACGAGTTTCATCGGGCGGTATTGGCATAGCAGAGCGTGGCATTTCCAAGGAGAAAAAGGATCTTGGCGAGGGCGCCGAGACCAGCACGCGAGTCGCGCGCGCTCCCCAGATTGACGTGGACGTGCGGCACGTGGAGCATTCGAACATGCCAGTAACGCAAATCAAAGAAGCGCCTGCATTTCGCAAGACGGCTGAGACGTTCACGTCCGGCGCGAAGACGCTGCCGCAACGGTACTTCGTGTCACCGGAGATTTTTGCCGAGGAACAAGAGAAGATTTTCTCAACGCAATGGGTGCTAGTTGGGCATCACAGCCAGTTCGGCAGGCCGGGCGATTATGTTGCCGCAAAGGTGGCCGGTGAAAGTCTGATAGTCGTCCGGGATAAACGAGGAGAGATCCATGGGTTTCACAACGTGTGCCGACACCGCGGAAGTCGACTGATAGAAAACAGAAACGGACAGTTATCCGCCGCAATTCAATGTCCTTATCACGCGTGGACGTATGCGCTCGATGGACGCCTGATCGGCGCACCACACATGGATGAGGTCCCAGGTTTTGATAAAGCTAATTATTCGCTGCATCCGGTGAGCCTGGTGTTATGGGAAGGATTCATTTTTGTAAATCTGGCCCACTCCCCTGCTTCTCTGGAGGAATGGTTCGCGCCGTTGACGGGAAAGTTTTCGCGCTGGAACCTGCCGGGGCTTCGCTCAGCGAAACGGATTGAGTATGATGTGCGAGCCAACTGGAAGTTGATTTTCGAAAATTACTCGGAGTGTTATCACTGCTCCGGTGTTCATCCCGAACTCTCGAAAATCTCACCCTCCAATTCAGCGGAAAATGATCTGACCGATGGCCCGGTTCTCGGTGGCTTCATGCGGATCGCGAAAGGCAAGAGTCTGACGATGAGCGGCAATGCATGCGCATCCCCGGTGGGCGATTTTGACGACAAAGATTTCCGCTTCGTTTTCTATTACTCCATTTTCCCGAACATGCTGCTGAGCTTGCATCCTGATTACGTCATGGTGCATCAACTTTGGCCGCAGTCGCCAGACCGAACGCTGATCTTCTGTGATTGGTTTTTCCACCCAGAGGCGTTCAAGCAAAGTAATTTCGATCCGGCTGACGCCATCGAGTTTTGGGACATGGTAAACAGGCAAGACTGGCACGTGTGCGAATTGAGCCAGCAAGGCATCGCCTCGCGCGCGTATGAACCGGGGCCCTACTCGCCGCGGGAGAGTATTCCGGCGGCATGGGATCGGGAGTATCTGCGCCAGATTAGCTGAAGAAAACGCCGAACGTGCAATACCCAACGCAAAAGTCAGCAACATCTGCGTGACCTTGCTCTTGCTGTCGCTCGTGCTCATAATCGAATTCTGAGAAAAGTTCGCGATGGCGAGGCGGGCTCGCGAGGTCGCCGCGGCGACCGCCCCCGGAAATCCGGTTTTGTCATCCAGCATCGAGCATCTAATATCAAGAACCAGAATGCCGCCGCTGACGTACGCCAGTTATCTCGACCTGGAAAAGCTGCTCGCGCTACAGAAGCCGCGCTCGAGCCCGCCGGAGCATGATGAAACGTTGTTCATCATCATCCACCAGACCTATGAATTGTGGTTCAAGCAGTTGCTGCACGAGTTCGAGAAAATAAAGCGAGATTTTTCTGCGGGCCATCTTTTCGGCGCGATCCACACCTTCAAACGCGTGCGGACGATCATGAAGGTGCTGGTGGCACAGGTGGACATTTTGGAGACGATGACGCCGTCGTCGTTCTCCAGTTTTCGCGATCGACTCGAAACGGCGTCCGGTTTTCAATCTGTCCAGTTTCGGGAAATTGAATTCGCGCTCGGGTACAAGCGCGAATCGACGCTCAAGTATGTTCGACCGGATTTTCCGGGTTACGACCGTCTGCAAAAACTGTTACACGAGCGATCGGTCATTGATCATTTCTACGATTTCCTGCAAACACGCGGCGCACAGATTCCCGAAGACTTGAAGAATCGGGACGTGAGGCTACCGAATGGGCCTGACGAGAGCGTGCAGAAGGAAATCCTTCGCCTCTACAAGGATTCGCCTGAATCATCTATCCTGTTCGAATTGATGACCGATTTTGACGAGGGGTTGCAGGAGTGGCGCTACCGGCACATCAAATTGGTCGAGCGAACGATCGGCGCGAAGAAAGGCACCGGCGGATCACCGGGCGTGCCGTTTCTGAAAGAATCGCTGTTCAAGCCGATCTTCCATGATCTCTGGTCGATCCGGCACGAAATGTAACCGCAGCGTGAACGCCGCGGAATGACGAAGCACGAATGTCGAATAACGAAACGTCAGCGGCGCGTGGCAGTGATTGGTCGCAGATCTATTTTTTGTGACCGCCGTGTTCTTTGTGTGAGGAATTCATCCCCAGAAATTCGCGTGCGGTACCGGAAAACACATGCCATTTGTCCTCGGCGGAAAGTTTCATCGATTCAATGAGCCAGCCCGGTTTTGCTTCACCGAGCGGAAAAGGATAATCGGAACCGAGCGCGACGCGTTGCGCGCCGAAGAGTTTGATCAGCATCTTCAGGGCGTTGGCGTCGTGAACGAGTGAATCGACATAAAACCGCGCCGGGCGTCCATCGTTCGCCAAATATTTTCGGGGATTCGTTTTGTTATCGATCGCGACCAGGTCTGGGCGAACATGGAACCCGTGCTCGATGCGACCGATTGTTCCTGGAAATGCGCCGCCGCCGTGGGCGAAAGCGACGCGCAATTTGGGAAACCGCTCGAACACTCCGCCAAAAATCATGGAACAAATAGCGAGTGAGCTTTCC
>JBKPQL010000080.1:0-23599 GCA_046734045.1 Verrucomicrobiota bacterium | reverse complement strand
CGCACAGCATGCTGTCGCCGTCTTGCATTCGAATCGCACGCAACGGGAACGGATGGAAGCGCTCGAGGGATTCAAGAGCGGCAAATACGAAGTCATGGTGGCGACCGACATCGCTTCGCGCGGACTCGACATCGCCGGCGTGAGTCACGTGATTAATTATGATGTGCCAGAGCATCCGGAAGATTACGTGCATCGCATCGGGCGCACGGGTCGCGCGCAAAATGTCGGCGATGCTTTCACTCTTATGAGCGGCGAGGAACTACCCGCATTACAAGCGATCGAACATTTCATCGGCCAAAAGATTCCGCGACTGAAGCTGGAGAATTTTCAATATCTGTTCACCGCGCTGTTTGAACCCGAACCTTCGCAGAGCCGCAAACCTCGCATCGGCGGCACTAGAGCGCGTCGCGGCTACTCATTCGGTCGGCATCGACGATAAGGTCGAATTAGTTTGGCGCGAGGAGTTGTAGAATGATCCGTCGTTGGCACCGAGTTTATTTAAAAATGCGCGGCGATAGTTTGGCCCTGTTATTCTGCTCCGCAGCGCTGGTTCTGGCGGGATGCAAGAAGCGCGAAACACCTCCGCCCGTCCCGAGAAGCAGCCAGGAATCGAATCAGTCCCAAATCGATGCTTGTGCGCTAATCACCAATGAAGAGATCGAAACAGTACAAGGATCGGCGATTAAGGAAACGAAGAGCAGCGCGGGCTCAGATGCAGCCTTTCTCGTCTCGCAGTGTTTTTATACCGCAACGGAGTTTAGCAAATCGGTAAGCCTGGCGGTGATGCAGCGTGACCCAGGCCACCCGACCACAACCAGCCCGAAAGATTTCTGGAAGGAAAGGTTTGGTCGCTATAGCGCCGACAAGAAAGAGCGCGACAAAGATGAGGGGGAAACGGAGCGGAAAGAAGAAAAAGAGGAATCCGTTCCACCGAAAAAGATCGACGGCATCGGCGAAGAAGCTTTCTGGGCCAGCAATCGTTTCGGCGGCATTCTTTATGTCTTAAAAGGCGATGCTTTCGTTTCCATCAGCGTCGGCGGCCCGGACAACGAAGAGACCAAACTCAAGAAATCGAAAGCGCTCGCCCAAAAGGTGCTCGAGCGTTTGTAAAACCTTTCGAGCTTGGAAGAACTGCTCCCAAGTATCGCCAAAGAGGCTCTGGCCGACGCCACCAAATAGCACAGCGCGCTGGCGCGTGCTGTCGTGGGCGATGGCGGCGAATGCTCGAGCGGCCGGACCTATGTCTTGACGCTTGCGTCCAATGTTTTCCATCCCATTCCCAGGTATTCTTAAAGAAAGTGGTATCATTCTTGCCGCCGAATAGGAGCATGGTTTTTCCGTTGTAGATCAGGCCGCAGCCCATCCGTGGTTCTGGGGCCTGTGTCAGCTACGCGTGTCCAGACGGAGCCATCATACTCCCAGGTATCGTTAAGGTACTGCAGCTTTACTTGTTGCTGCCAGTGCGTCTCGGTGTGAATCCCTCCGAACACTCCAGATAAGCCGCTGTCGCGCACCGTTTCCGAGACTTGTACCTGGGTGGTTGACTTGCCTATCCCATCTGCCAGCACGACGCGGTCATGTACGCTATCGTAGTCCATGCCGTGACCGGTACGTGCTGGTGGACCGGTATCCTCTTGCTAAGTCCAATCTGTGCCATTCCACGCCCAGGTATCCCCGAAAGAATTCTGCCCGTCATCACCACCGAACAATATCACCCGGCCACGGAGACTATCGTAAGCCATTGCATGACCGCCGCGGACCGAAGGACCAGTGTCTGCCACTTGGGTCCAGTTATCACCGTCCCATTCCCAGGTATCATTGAACAGCGTCGCGGTGCCAGCCCCGGCGCCCCCCGAATAGGACGACGCGATTTCGAGCGGCGTCAAATACCATCGCCACGTCCGAACGTGCCGACGGTCCGACATCCTGTTTCTGCGTCCACAGAAGTTGCGCCACAGACTCTAGCCTATGCCTTCCGACTTTCCCGCCCAAGCTGTTTTTCGCAGTTCGCCCTACGGGAGTCACTGAGTCAGCGGCGCACCCGCTACTTTGTTGTGCCACTGGCCAAAAAAAAGCGACCGCCCTTAGCCAGTTCTCCGATTCTTAGGGCGAAGAATTTATCGAGGCCTTACCTATGAAAGCAATTTCCTCTTCCACCACCGCGCGCGCCACTATTGGCGCGCTTTTTTTTGTAATCGGGGTTTTCCTGGTTGTATTCGCATTCTTCGCGACGGGCTTACGTTCAGCTACACCCAGCGCCGGAACACTTAACCCTACCGGTCCGACAATTAATTGGGCTGGGACGGCGCCCGGTGGCTCTTCGCTGGACGAAAGCACATGCGTCGAAGGCGTAAACTGCGATACCTTCATTCTAACTTTATCCGGCACACCGACCAATTGGACCGGCCTCAAAGCCCGTATTGTCATTAGTGCCGCCGATCCTTCCGGCGTCAGTGACTACGACCTCTATGTGCACAAGGGCGACAACTCTGGCCCATTGGTACCAGGCGGAACCTCGGCGAACAGCGGAACGCCCCCGGAAGTTGTCGATCTTGATCCAAGCGATCCCGCTGTCAGCACCGGCCAATTCTCTGTCCACGTGGTTTATTTCACCGCAACGGCTGCCTTCCAGTATTCCGGCAGCGCCAGCGCAATATCTTCATCAACCGCGCCCGCAATAGTTCCCACGGCGCCTCAGGATACAGGCCCGAAGATCGGATTCGAAAACTTCGAGGCTCCGGGAACTCTGGTGCAAGTTGCCTCAAGCAGCCAGGGCCCGACCGCGCATACAGTGGAATACATGGGACACGACTCGGGCGAACCCTCGGTAGGAGTCAATTGGAGATCACCAAACTCAGTCACCGGCGTGACGAACTTCCAATCGGACCTGCAAACGCTATTCATCAAGTTCGATGATTCCTGTCCGTCAAATGGCCAGAAAGCAACCTGGTATAACAGTTCGGCCCCGACATCTCTCTTCGTCGATTCTGACCCTATCGGTTTTACCGATCGTCAAACCGGTCGCGTGTTTGCAGCAGAGCTGACTCTGTTATCACCAACGTGCAAAGTGTCATTTACAGATACGGACGGTCTGGATGCGCTGGGGCAACCGGATCAAGCCGGGTGGACGCCGAGCGAGGGAAGCGGCATCCCCTCAAGTGTCGACCATGAAACTATCGGAGGTGGTCCATATCATTTGCCGCTTCCATCGCTGCCGACACCCTACCCGCACGCCGTCTATTATGCTTCCCAGTCGCTGGTCGTGCTTAATGTCCCGCAAGTGTCCAGAAGTGATGATGGCGGATTGACATTTGGGCCATCCGTCTTGACGACATCGGCCTGTGGCGGCCTGCACGGCCACATCAAGGTTGCGCCGGACGGCACCGTTTTCATCCCGAACAATAGCTGTAGTGGCCAGGGCGCTGTGTTGGTTTCGGAAGATAATGGGATCACATGGAGCATACGTCAGGTCCCCGGCACTACCTCCAACCCCGCCCTACAAGACCCGCAGGTTGGTATCGATAATAACGGCCGTGTTTATTTTGTAATGTCCAGTGCTACCAGCAGTGGCTCTCAAGCAGTTGTCGCTACATCCGACGATCACGGTGTGACATGGAAGAACGTCTATGACGTAGGCGCGATCTATAAGCTGCGTAACGTGTTTTATCCGGCGGCGGTGGCAGCCGACGCCAACCGCGCCGCGGTCGCCTTCTACGGCTCGACTACAGGTGGAGACGGCTCCGCAAACAGTTTCAACGGCGTATGGCATCTCTACGTCGCTAATACGTTCGACGGAGGTAAGACCTGGACAACAACCGACGCTACGCCTAACGATATCTTGCAACGTGGTTGTATATGGGCGCACGGCGGTGCCGACATCTGCCGCAACCTGCTCGACTTTTTCGACATGACGGTTGACAAGCAGGGGCGCGTCGAAGTCGGCTATGTAGATGGGTGCACTGATGGCACCTGCGTTCAGGCGGCGCTGACTGCAAGAGGCAATGCCTACACCGCGAGAGGCGTAATTGCGCGGCAGTCGAGTGGACGCCGGCTTATCGCTAGCTTCGATCCCCCGAACCCGCTAAAAGCCAAGTCCGTGCCCGGCATGCCATCAGTCACGGTGCGACGCGTTGGTTCCGTAGTTCACCTTGGGTGGTCCGAGGCCGATATAGGTAATTCTTCAATCAAGAGTTATCAGATATGGAGAGGAACAGCGAGTGGAGCTGAGACTCTCCTAACGACAGTTGGAGGAAGCCAAAAAACTTACGACGATTTCGGTGCGTCGGATATCACGAAGACCTACTATTACAAGGTGCTGGCGGTAAACAGCGTCGGCATGTCCTGCGCGAAAAACGAAATTGCCGCTCCTTATTTGGGCGATACTTGTAGTGGTTTGATTCTCCAAAAAACACCACCCGGTCATCCAGAGCAGTCTGCGCAAGGCGCCGCTCCCGCCTCGCTTGCCATCGACTACATTGCGGCCGGTGAGCCCCCTTCGACAAGTAACCTAATGTTCAAGATGAAAGTAACTGATCTTAGCAGCGTGCCGCCGAGTAGCAGATGGAGGATCGTCTGGAACTCGTACGCGGCGCAAGCGTACGATCCTGCGGCCGAGCAGTTCTACGCTGGAATGAGGACGGATCAGAATGGAGCTGTCACATTTGACTATGGGACTGTTGCCACGGCTGTCGTTGGTCTGGTTATCGGTGTCCCGACGGAAACTCCAATCGGAGCGTTGCCTGGGAGCAGCTTTAACGGAGACGGAACCATCACCCTTATCGTACCGAAATCGGCAGTTGGAAATCCACAGCCGGGCGACCTGCTCGGAGCGGTTAATGGACGAACATTCACTGGCGATACCAGCGAGACTCAGAACTTGGAGCGTTCGACATTGTTAGTTGATCATACGTTCGTTAAAGGACAAAGGGACAATGGTCATCCCGCGGCGACGTACGCCGTGGTGGGCAATGTCGCATGTCCCGCACCTACGCCGACTCCGACGCCAAAGCCGCACAAAAAGTGAAACACGGCGCTACGTGAGATAGCAGCAGGAGCGCGCGCTGGAAGGGAGATTGCCACGCCAGTGACACATTGAATCAGCGCGCCCAATGTCAATGACCCTGCAATTCACTGCGAGGCCGAGCTGCCATATTGATCGATTCAAAAGTTTGCGTGAATAGTTTGCATATGCCGGAACCAAAACTTGCTACGGAGTCACAGGCGCAGTTCGATCGATTGCAGAAGAAGCTCGTGCCGCTGTGGAAATCGATCGAGCGGTTCAATCAGGATCCGCAAACGATTGTTGTCGTGCCATCAATGTCCATCGACGCAATCGGCGCAGGCGCGGTGATGCAGGCGTACGAGGAGCGTTATCTGTTTCTGTTGCTATTGCTGCGTCAGCCTCGAGCCCGACTGATCTATATGACTTCGCAGATCATTCTGCCGAGCGTCATTGACTATTATCTTGATCTTCTACCGGGGGTCATCCCAAGTCATGCTCGTCAGAGGCTATTCCTGATTTCACCTCTTGATGGATCGGTGCGTCCCCTAAGCGACAAACTGCTCGAGCGACCACGCCTGCTCGAGCGCATACGCTCTTTGATCGCCGATCCGGATCGCGCTCACCTCGTTCCTTTCAACACCACGCACCGGGAGAAGGAATTGGCACTGCGGCTGGGCATTCCTATGTACGGAGCCGATCCCAAGTTTTTTTCGCTGGGAACGAAGAGCGGCTGCCGGGAGATTTTTCAAGAGGAGGATGTCCCGCATCCTCTGGGCTACGCGAACCTCGGTAATGCAGATGAAGTCATTGATGCGATCGCGGAGATGCGTGGAAGAAAGCCTTCTGTTAAACAGGTTTTGGTAAAACTGAATGAGGGTGTCTCGGGTGAGGGGAACGCGATTGTCGATCTAAGCGGACTTCCGCCATCGGGTGAGCCAAATGAACGCGCAGCGCTGGAAGAGCGGCTCCGGTCGATGCAGTTCGAATTGAAGGGAACAACCTATGACAGCTACATCAACAAATTGAAAGAGCGGAAGGGAATTGTCGAAGAGCGAATCATGGGCGAGGAATTCAGAAGTCCCAGTGTCCAACTTCGGGTCACTCCGCTGGGCGTTGTCGAGTTACTCTCCACGCACGATCAACTACTCGGCGGCCCATCTGGGCAAAGTTACTTGGGCTGCGTATTCCCAGCTGACACGGGCTATGCTTCGCTCATTACGCAGGAGGCGGCGAAAGTCGGCAGGCGGCTTGCCAAAGAAGGAGTGATTGGCCGTTTCGCACTGGATTTCGTGGTGGTGCGTTCAAATGGGAAATGGGATCCATATGCCATCGAGATCAATTTAAGAAAAGGCGGAACCACTCATCCCTTTTTGACCCTGCAATTTCTTACAGACGGCACCTACGATGCGGAGAGAGCGATCTTTACGGCTCCTAATGGGCAGCAAAAGTTTTTCGTAGCTAGCGATCACGTCGAATCGCCTCATTATCGCACTCTTACTCCGGATGATCTTTTCGATATCGTGGTGCGGTACAACTTGCACTTTGATCAAACAAGACAGACTGGCGTTGTGTTTCACATGATGAGTGCGCTGGGCGAACTGGGAAGAATGGGGCTAACGGCCGTCGGCAATTCCCATGAAGACGCTAAGGCCATCTACACGCGAGCTTTGGATGTTTTGGATCAAGAAACGCTTGGAATGGAAAGGTAAAGTCTGGACCTTTTGCGACCGGCTGTATGGGGCGCACCTTCGTTTGGAACGCCGAATGGGACCGCGACCTGCCAGTTGCGAAAATGCGTTCTTCGCTTAGAGTAGGCGCTTCCATAATGGCAGAGAACACGCAGACGTCGAACCTCAAGCAGTTCCAACTGCATGAGAAAGATACTGGCAGCGCGGATGTGCAGATCGCGCTCCTCACGCGCCGGATCGAACATTTGACCGAACATCTGAAGACGAACCGGAAAGATCACTCTTCACGGCGCGGACTTCTCAAGATGGTCGCGCAACGGCGGAGTTTGCTCGATTATTTGAGTAAGACGAAAGCTGATCGCTACAAAAAGCTGATTGAGCAGTTGAACCTGCGTAAATGAGACGCCAGAAGGTTTGAGGATTGGCAATTCAGCGTTTGTCTGTTCAAAGCCGAAAATAAATTAGAAAGTACAATAGTAATCAGCAGTCCAGGCCGAACGAATCACCTCGGATTTTAGGTTTTAGTTTCGAATCGTGAGCCCAGTGTTACTTACGGGGCTCATGCGGATTTAAGACCTACAGTCAGGGTGACCGGCCTGGAACTCGCACAACCAGGAAAGTAAAATGCAACAAAAGGTCACGGCCCAAATCGGGGCCAATCTAATCTCCATCGAAACAGGCAAAATCGCCAGGCTCGCTGACGGCGCCGTTATCGTCTCCTGCGGAGAGACAGTGGTGCTGGTTAGCGCCGTTTCGGCCACAGTCATTAAAGAAGGTCAGGATTTTTTCCCGCTCACGGTTGATTATCGTGAAAAAGCCGCGGCGGCAGGGAAATTTCCCGGTGGCTACTTCAAACGCGAAGGGCGACCTACGGAAAAAGAAACGCTCACTTCACGCATGATCGATCGGCCGCTTCGGCCGCTGTTTCCACAAGGTTATTTTTACGACACGCAAATTATCTCGATCTTGCTGAGCGCTGATGGTCAGAACGATCCCGACATTCTGGCGCTGAACGGCGCATCGGCTGCGCTCTGCGTTTCGGACATTCCGTTTGCCGGTCCGATTGGCGCCGTGCGCATCGGTCGCGTGAACAGCGAGTTCATTGCCAACCCGACGCACGCCCAGCGGGCACAGAGCGATCTCGAATTGGTTTACGTCGGAACTGAAACCGACATTATCATGATCGAAGGTGCAGCTAACGAAGTGCCGGAAGCCGATTTCGTGAAAGCACTCGAGTTCGCGCAAGAGCACGCGCGCGAGATGATTCGCATTCAAAAGGAACTTGCGTCGCAAACCGGAAAACCGAAACGCGAGATGCCGTTGCTCCAGGTGAACCCCGACCTGCTGGAGATCGCTTATGGGGTGGCCGGCGATCGGATCGAAGCAGCGCTTTATACCGAAGGAAAAGTCGCGCGAACCAAAGCGATCGACGCGCTGCGCGAGGAAGTGAAGTTGGCGATCTTGGAAAAACACCCCGAGGTCGATCCCTTTTCGATTTCGCAGGCATTCGACTACGTGCAAAAGAAAGCGTTTCGGATCAGCATCCTGGATCGGCAGAAACGCGTGGATGGTCGCGGCTATCAGGAATTGCGCCCAATTACCTGCGAAGTGGGCGTGCTGCCGCGCGCGCATGGCTCGGCCATTTTCCAGCGCGGCGAGACTCAGGCATTGGCGCTGGCGACGCTTGCGCCGATTGAAGAAGCGCAGATGCTCGATGCTTACGGCGGAGGCGAACAATCGAAGCGCTTCATTCTCCATTACAATTTTCCTCCTTTCAGTGTGGGCGAGACGGGACGTACTGGCGGGCCGGGACGGCGAGAGATCGGCCACGGCGCGCTGGCAGAACGTTCGCTCGAGCCGCTGGTGCCGAGCGAACAAGAATTTCGTTACGCCATTCGCGTTTCCAGCGAAATCATGGAATCGAACGGTTCGACATCGATGGCTAGCGTGTGCGGAGGAATGCTCGCGCTTATGGATGCCGGCGTGCCGATGAAGGGAATGGTAGCAGGGATTTCAGTCGGCCTCGTGACCGAATACGGTGAGGATCGACAACTCAAACGTTATGAATTGTTGACCGACATCATTGGGTCGGAAGATCACTTCGGTGACATGGATTTCAAGCTTTGCGGAACGGACACGGGCGTCACCGGTTTTCAGCTTGATCTGAAACTGCCCGGCATTAGTCACAAAATCATGGCTGAAGCCATCCAACGCGCAAAGGAGTCGCGCACGAAAATTCTAGGAATCATGCGGACGGCGCTGGACGAGCCGCGCCCGGAATTGTCGAAGTACGCGCCGCGTATAGAGACGATCAAGATTAATCCGGAAAAGATTGGCGCGTTGATCGGGCCGGGTGGCAAAACCATTAAAGGGATTGTGGCCGAGACCGGAGCCGAGATTAACATTGAGGACGACGGCTCTGTTCATATCTACGCGACGAGCGGGGAAAGCATGGCACGCGCGAAAGAAATTATCGGTGGCATGACGCGCGAGATCGAGATCGGTCAGACCTATCAGGGGCGTGTGGTCTCCACGAAAGAATTCGGCGCATTTATCGAAGTTTTGCCAGGCAGGGAAGGACTCGTGCACATTTCCGAGCTGGCGGATTTCCGTGTCAAACGGACCGAGGACGTTGCCAAAGTCGGGGATATTATTTGGGTCAAGTGCATTGGGATTGATGATAAGGGCCGCGTAAAACTTTCGCGCAAGGCCGCATTAAAAGAACGCGCCGAAGTCGAAACCGGCCAGCCAGCTCCGACCGACACGGCCAAGCGCTGATTTGTGTTCGGGAAGCGTGTCCGCTCCGATTAGTTGACTCCCAAAGCTTTCCCGAGTTGACAACCTCGGTTGGGAGCGAAGTTAAAGAACAAACGGAGCGACATGTTCACGCCCTCTCGACTTTCCTACGCCGTGCTCGTTTCCGTGCTTGTTCTCGCCGGGCTCTTGCATCTGGGGGCGCCGCTGTTGGCGATGTTTTTTTCGTACTTCGCACTCCGCCAGTTTTTCTCGCTGACGAAAAGAAAATGGCTCGCCCTGATTCTGCTTATTTTCCTTGTGGTAGCCATTGCCGCAGGCGCGGCATACTTCACGCGGGCGGCAATTCTCGCATTGCCCGATGTGGCGGATACATCCATTCCATCGGCCAGCGCCTGGGCGCAACGGCGCCAGATCGAACTGCCTTTCACTGACTTTGAGAGTCTCAAAGGAGTCGTCATCGACACGCTTCGCCAGGAGGCGCATTATCTGCGCAACGTCGCGAACTTCGCTCGCTCTCTGACAACAGTATTGGTCTTCACCATTATTGCCATCGTTGCAGCAGCCAGTCTGTTCCTGAAAACCGGCCTGGATCCGCACCGCAGCACACACGTACTGAAGAACAATCTCTATTCCATTTGCTGCGACGAAGTCTCGACACGGTTCCGCGATTTTTATCGTAGTTTCGCCACTGTGATGGGCGCGCAGATCGCGATCTCCTTGATTAACACGGTTTTGACGGGTCTGTTCGTGCTCGCTGTTCGTCTGCCCTACGCGCCACTGGTGATCGCGATCACATTTGTTTGCGGGCTGGTGCCCATCATTGGAAACTTGGTTAGCAACGCTGTCATTGTGTTTATTGCTCTGACGGTGTCGTTGAAGCTAGGCGTCGCCGCTTTGGTGTTTCTGGTTCTTATTCATAAGCTCGAATACCTTTTGAACGGCAAAATTATTGGGGATCGGATTCGGAACCCAGTTTGGCTGACCTTGATTGCGCTCATCATCGGCGAACGGCTCATGGGAATTCCGGGGCTGATCCTCGCACCTGTGGTGTTGAATTATCTGCGTGTGGAAATGCTGACGGTGGAGGTGTCAAGCGCGCCAGAAAGGATTCAGTCGTTAGGCAGCTGAAGGAGCGCTGCGTTGTAACGATTCAAAAATCTTAGCCATCTTAACAGCGCGAGGATCTTTTATGAAGGCAGGCTTTCTTGAAAAACTAATCGAGCGACTCGGACGGATTGGCCCGGAAGACGTGCAGAATTATTTTCTGCGTCTCGCGCAAGAGAAAGGCTTTCTCGAAACTGTCTTCAACGCTATCCAAGAAGGAATCATCGTTACCGATTCGAAGGGAAGAATCACTTATCTCAACGACGCCGCATGCAGTTTGTTCGGAATTGATGCCAGCGATTCAATTGGCAAACGACTCGACGAGCGCGTGCGCGGCCTCGATTGGAAATCGTTGACGCAGAGCGGCGGCGCCGTCAGTCGCGACATGGAAATTTTCTATCCGGCGAATCGCTTCATCAATTTTTATATCGTGCCGTTGATGATAGAACACCGCGAATCTGGAACTGGAATAAGCGATCCCACTCGGCCCGGGTCATCCGCCTCCTCTGAAGGTGCAACAGACGAGCCCACCTCGGCAACATCTGTAACTGAGCGCGTCGGCCACGCGATGATTTTGCGCGACATTACTGAGACCCGTCGAACGGAGCAACAGACAATCGAGTCCGAACGGCTGAATGCGCTGACGCTGCTCGCGGCCGGCGTCGCACACGAAATCGGTAACCCGCTCAACTCGCTCAACATTCATTTGCAGTTAATGGAGCGGCAGGCGCGTAAATTTGACGGCGCGGCGCGGGACGAGCTTCAAGAATCAATTGATGTTGCGCGCTCCGAGATCGCGCGACTGGATTCCATCGTTACCCAATTTTTGCGCGCCATTCGGCCAACGCGCCCACAACTGCGTCCCGAAAATATCAACGTCGTTGTCCAAGAAGCTGTGCGCTTCTTTGCCTCGCAAATTGAGGAGCGAGACATTGTTGTCGAACAGGAACTGCGCTCGGACCTGCCTCTTATCCAAGTCGATCGCGACCAGATGAAGCAGGCGTTTTACAACGTGATCAAGAACAGTCTCGAGGCCATGAAACACCGCGGTATTTTGCGCATCCGCACCGACATGGACGATTCGCATGTCTTCATCAAATTTGTCGACACGGGCGGCGGTATCTCTGCGGAGAACCTGAGTCGGATCTTCGAGGCTTATTTTACAACTAAGCCTTCTGGTACTGGCCTTGGGTTATTGATCGTGCGCCGGATTGTGCACGAGCACGGCGGCGAGCTGTCCATCGAAAGCAGCGAGGGCAAAGGCCTTACCCTCACGATTCGGTTGCCTTACATCGACAAGCGCGTTCGCATGCTGGAAGCCGGCGACTCTCAAAAGATTAGGAGTAATGCCTAATCGCCGCCGAATATGTTTTTCAGCCAGTCTTCAAATTGGCGGAAGAGAAGGCCGATATAAGCGCCGGGCGACTGCTTGAAAAGTTCGATGATGCGCGGGCTCAGGTCCTGTTTGGGCTCGTCAATCGTGCCGGAAAGATGCACGGTAGTCCAGAGATAGCCGCTCTGCTCACGGTTAAAAACTTCCTCCGGATTCGGCAACCAATCAAGATATCGGCGCGTAAGACCGAGCCTGAGCGTGCCGTGAAGAGCGCGCCGATCGACCACGATCGCTCCTTCGATGCGAAATTTACCTTTTTGTTCGATAGTGATGTCTTTGATGTCGATCTTCGGATAGCGCCAGGTAAAGCCAAGGGAGCAATCATCCAGCTGCAGAGACTCAAGCGATTTGTTCCTGGCCAGTTCAGCAACCTTCTTTAAGAAAGCGAGATTCTGGATGCGTCCATCGCGTACAAAAAGGGTGCCTTCTCCAAACGAACTTTCTAGCTTCGGATTTTCGCCGCCCCAATGAACTTTGCCGGAAGCATCGCCACTCAAACTTCGTTTCAATCGCGCTGGCAGCCATGCGTCGATGGAAACCCGATCAAAGCTCGCTTCGACATCGACAGTCTTATCCTTGCCAATCCCCGCATGTCCTTCGCCGTGGATACTTTCGTCCCTGCTCGAATTGGATGCGAGATCGATGTCGTAAATCGTTAGCAGCGTCTTCGTGATCAGGATATGCGCACGGCGGAGCTCGAGCTCGGGAAACAGCGCCATCTTCAGTCTGCCACCGGTGGCAAGATACTCAAAATCCCGACCGTGAGGCGTGATGAGCAGTCGCGTACCCAAAAAACCCGCCTGCTCGCCGCGAAATTGCCAGCTGATATTAGAATGTTCTGATTCGACATGCTTCAGGAAGACTTGGTTCGGCAAAAAAATCGAGAACCATGGCTTTGGCCTAATTGCTTCCGGGTTCGCTTCGTAGATTTGAATTGTGACCTCGCCCGATTCAATACGGATGTCGCTGAACCTCCATTGACGCACAAGCACGCCCCATGGATTGAACCTGGCCTTGATGCCGTGTGCATCGAGTGATTTCAAAGCTCGCACTCCATCGCTCGCTTGGAAGCTTTCGCTTTGTGCTACGAGCGCGCTGGTACGATGGATTGAAGAGTAGTGGGTAGCAAGAAAGTGCAGACCTTTGGCCGTTTCGTCTTCCATCGCTGCGCGAAAAGCGTCGCTCTCAACGTAACGCGTAGTCAATGGACTAAAGAAAACGAGCACGCCGGCCAATGCTGCGAGCAGGAAAAATATCGCAATTGCTCCAGCGTAAATCAGCAATTTTCTTCGCAAAATCGGGAACGGATTTAATGGGGAACCATGAATGACAAAATCCGAATCGATGACGAATGGTCAAATGCGAAGCGTGGCGTTTTGCTTGGCGTCGGCATTCTTTTCCTCATCCATTTTCCATGCTTTGTCATTCTTTCAGTCACCTTGCGCAACCGCGTCGGCAAAAGCAACATCGCCGGACTTTAAATCCAGCTCGACCTCTGCTGGCGTGCCAAACAAGCTCGCGCGCGTGTCGTCGAATTCACCTTCCCATCGCGCGACCACGACTGTCGCCAGGCAATTGCCGATCACATTCACGCAGGTGCGTCCCATGTCCATCAATTCATCCACGCCGAAAATAATCGCCACACCGATCGGTCCCAGTCCTGACGGCACAAACGAATTCAGGGTTGCCAGCAAAATGACAAGCGATGCCCGCGGCACGCCCGCCACGCCCTTGGAAGTTAGCATCAAAGTCAACATCATGGTGATCTGTTGGCCTAACGACATATGCCAGCCCATTGTCGTCTCGGCCGCTTGCGCCACGAACACCGAAGCCATTGCCAGATATAATGTCGATCCTGTGAGATTGAACGAATAGCCGGTCGGCATCACGAAGCCGACGATGTGCGGCGGCACGCCGAAACGCTCCATCGATTCCATCGCTTTCGGCAACGCCGATTCGCTGCTCGTGGTCGCGAAAGCTAGCGCCGCAGGCTCGCGCACCGCCCTGATAAACTGTCGTGACGGAATCCGCGCGATCCAAACCACCAGTCCGAAGATCAACAAGATGAAAATCACGAGAGCGAGATAAAGCGAGCTGATCAGTTTACCGAGATTCACCAGCACGCCCGGACCCTGCGTGCCAATCGTATGCGCCATCGCCGCCCCAACACCGATCGGCGCAAACATCATCACGTAATTTGTGAACTTGAACATGATCTGCGAGAGACCCTCCATCGCCCGGATAATTGGTCTCCCTTTTTCGCCAACCGCAGAGACCGCGAGTGCGAAAAGCACACTGAACGCGACGATCTGCAAAACATCGCCATGCACCATTGCCTCGATCACGCTCGAGGGGAAAACGTGTACGATCGTTTCGACCAAATTCTTGGGATGACTTTGCCCGAGCATTCTGATCGCATCGGTATTTGTGGCGGCGAGAGTTACACCCATGCCAGGCTTGGTGAAATTGACTACGGCCAATCCAATGAACAGCGCTGCGCTGGTTACGATCTCGAAGTAGATCAGCGCTTTGATCCCCATGCGTCCCACTTTGCGAAGCGCGCCGGCGCCGGCGATTCCTACCACAATTGTCGAGAACACGAGTGGCGCAATGATCGACTTGATCAGGTTAATGAAAATATCGCGCAGAAAATAAACTGCGTTTCCCCAATCAGGCCGCAGCCAACCGACCAACCCGCCAACGACCAGCCCGATCATGATCTGCGTCGTCAAGGAAGGACGATACCACGGGCGGCGCACTGCCTGCGTCTGGGAGCGTTTCATCTCCAGCGTGATTAGCACAAAGCGCGAAATCCCAACAGCGCCCTTTTGAGGTAGCAGTATTCGCCATCTATCGCTGGGCTTGCCTTTCGGCCCGCGCTAAAGCACTTTTCTCCGATGGTCCTGCGCGTTACGCCGTGAAAATCCTTATCGTTGGAAGCGGCGGACGCGAACACGCGCTCGCATGGAAACTGAAACAATCTCCGCAGGCGCCGCGCATTTTTTGTGCGCCAGGAAACGCTGGCACTGCCGAGATCGGTGAGAACGTCGCTCTTACGGCAAGCGACTTTGGCGCGCTTGTTCGTTTCGCAAAGGAGAATCGTGTCGATCTAACAGTGGTTGGTCCGGACGATCCGCTGGCCGCTGGGATTGTCGATCTGTTTGCCGCCGAAGGATTGCGCATTTTCGGGCCGAACAAGATGGCCGCACGGCTTGAGTCATCAAAGATCTTTGCGAAGGAACTGATGCGCGAGCAGGGGATTCCAACTGCACAGGCGGGGATGTTTGAACGGAGCGATGACGCGCTTCGGTTTTGCGAGCGAACGCGATTTCCAATTGTTATTAAGGCCGACGGCCTCGCACTGGGTAAGGGCGTGATCATTGGGGCCGATCTTGCCGCAGCAAGATCGACAATTAATGAGATGATGAACGAAGGCCGTTTCGGCGAAGCGGGTCGCCGTATCGTCATTGAGGAATTCCTGCGTGGAACGGAATGCTCGCTGCACGCACTTGTCGATGGCACGAATTATCGGTTGCTTCAAACGGCACGCGACCACAAGCGCGCATTTGATGGTGACACTGGCCCGAACACAGGGGGAATGGGAACCTTTAGCCCTGCAAATAATTGGAGCGCTGCGTTGGAAGATCAATTTCATAAATCGTTCATGCGACCGCTGCTACGCGGCTTGCAGAAAAAGAAGATTACGTTCCACGGCTTGCTTTATCCAGGCTTGATGATCTGCGCCGACGGACCGCACGTGCTCGAATTTAATTGCCGGTTCGGTGACCCGGAGACGCAGGCAATTTTGCCCCGAATGAAATCCGATTTGTTGCCATTATTGGAAGCGACAATCGATGGCAAGATTAACTCGCCAGAGGTGGGCATAATTGAGTGGGATGAGCGGCCGGCAGTCACGGTCGTGCTTGCCTCCGGTGGTTACCCTGGCAAATATGAAACGGGCGAAATCATTTCCGGGCTCGACGAAGTAGCGAAGCTTAATGATGTCCACATTTTCCACGCTGGAACGAAGCGCGCGGATGGAAAAATCGTGACTGCTGGCGGTCGTGTCCTTGCGTTAACGGCGCTTGGGTCAACGATGGAAACGGCGCGTGCGCACGCGTACGAGGCGGTCTCCCACGTTCGTTTCGCGAACTGTCATTACCGGCGCGACATTGCTCTCAGTGCGGTTGCAAAATAAGATCGTAAAATTACCGTGATAACCCGATTTTGGCTGGCGAGTTTGATGATGTTGATCTTGGCAGCATCGAGCTCTGCACAACCGCCCACGCCAATCTCATCCTCTCCAGTGGTTACAGGCGCGCAGCCATCACCCTCACCATCAGCCACACCTACGACAGAAGATTTAATCAATTCGTTAGGCCAGACGGATTTGCCAGCCCTCATGACACTCCTGAAAGGCAATTTCACCAATCCGGATGCAATTACCGACGCAGAATTGACTCGGGCGACTGTGCAGGGACTGATCACTCGCCTGCCGCATGGGATAATGCTTTTGCCTACGAAGGAGAGTAAACGCCCGGAAGCGCCAGTCCCATTTTATAGCGAGATCTTGGGAGGTCACATCGGCTATGTGCGTTTTGGATCGCTCAACAGCGCTAATCTCCAGGCGCTTGATAAGGCTCTCAGCAATTTCACCGGCAAAAAGGTGGACGCGTTAATTATCGATCTTCGCGCCAGTTCGGTGGCGAGCGACCTTGCGACCGCAGCGGAATTTGCGAAACGATTTTGCCCGAAAGGCAAGCCGCTTTTTACATTGCACAAACCGGCCGCGCGTCAGGATCACTCGTTTAATTCCGACCGTGAGCCGGCTTTTCCAGGGTTGGTGATGGTGCTCGCCGACGGTGATACGCTGGGCGCGGGCGAGGCGGTGGCCGCTGCGCTGCGTTTTTATGACAAAGCCCTGGTCATCGGCCAGCCGACCGCCGGCGGTGCGGTGGAATACTCGGATTTGCCTTTGCCTAGCGGCAAGATTTTGCGTCTCGCAGTGGCGGAAATGATCTCGCCCGACGGACGTCCTTTATTTCCAGAGGGAATAAAACCGGATTTGCCTGTTGAAATGTCGATGGCGGACAAGCGGCAAATTTTTCAATCGAGCGGTGAAAAGGGAATGGGGCAGTTTGTTTACGAAACGGCTGGCCTGCACATGAATGAGGCAGCGCTATTGGCCGGCACAAACCCCGAAGTGGATGCCGCGCAGGCAGCGCAGCAGCGCCGTGGCCGTGCGCTGGAGAAACCGCCAGCGCACGACGCGGTCTTGCAGCGCGCACTCGATGTTGTCACCTCGATCGAGATTTATCAGAAGCGGTGAGGCGGACCGCTTCTCGACGAGCAATATGGCGCCCGGCAACGACCGAGGAGAGCGCGGGCAAACTACTCTTTTATACTGAGTTGAGAGAGTCTTCGACTTCGCTCAGAATGACGGAAAGGTGAGCCCCGTCGAGCAACGCATTGGCTACAAATTCCGCAATTCGCTTTTGCTGGCGGAAGCGCTCACGCATCCCAGTGTCGGCCATGAGGCGCAACGGTATCATTTTGATAATCAGCGTCTGGAATTTCTCGGTGACGCGGTTCTCCAACTCGTGATCACAGAATATCTGTTTCGACATTTCAGTGGTGAAGCCGAAGGGCAATTGACGAAACTGCGTGCCCGGCTGGTCTCTCGCGAGACGTTGAAGACGCACGCGGTGAGGCTCGAGCTGGGCCGGTATCTGTTGATGGGCCGCGGCGAAGAGGCCAGCGGCGGCCGCGAGCGAACTTCCACATTAGCCGATGCTTTCGAAGCGCTTATTGGTGCGATCTATCTAGATAGCGATCTGGAAACCGCGAAGAAGTTTATTCTCGAGCAAGCGCAAATCGATCTGGAACAAATCATCGCAGAGCCGGTGGACATCAATCCCAAGGGTCAGTTGCAGGAACTGCTGCAAAGTATTTCGCCCAGTAGCCCCGTTTACGAACTGCTTTCGCAGAGTGGACCCGAACATGACAAGACGTTTGTTGTGCAAGCTGTTTGGGATGGGATCGTCCTTGGCCGCGGCAGCGGTCGCAGTAAAAAGCAGGCTGAAACCGCGGCTGCGCTCGAAGCGATGAAGCTCAAGTGTTGGGAGCAAAAGCCAAAGCCAGATGCGTAAGATAACATGAGGGAGGGTCTCGTCCCTCGTTGTTAGTCCTGCGGGGTCATTTTATCTGGCTCAATCTTGGCAAACGGCGAGTAGCCTCGCTCGATCGCTCGCGCCCATAACAGAACAGTGCTTCCGGCACCGGCGGTTTGCCGAAACGTATGGCCGCCTGCAGTTAGCTCTCGCGGGCCATCGAATTCGGTACCGTCCAGGAGTCCCGCAATTTTTCCGGATTCACAGACGAGGGTGTACCTGCCGGGGACTACCACGTCGAAGCGGGTCGACGCTACGATGATTAGGAAGAGTCAATTGTCAAAAGCGAAGCGTGGCGCAGCACAGCAATTTATCAACTTGCAACGGCAGTGCTTCGCAGAGTGAAAAGACTACAGATGCCTAAGCGCGTTGAGATTTTTGCCAGACCGCGGCCTCCATCGGAAACGCCGTGCAATAGCTCTGGTCACAAATTTCTTCCCTTGTCGAATGGCGTTTTCCAGCGACAAACCCGCGGCAAGGCCTGCAGTAATGGCGGCTGAGTATGTGCAACCGGTGCCATGTGTCGCCACACCGCGAACAAACGGCGCTGAGAACTCTGTCAGTTTTCCGCGATGGAAAAGTAGATCAGTCGCCTTGTCTCCCTGGAGATGTCCGCCTTTCAGCAAAATCGGCACGCCATACTTGTTCCCGAGGGCGGTAGCCCCTTTCCTCATCGATTGTCGATCTTCGATTTTTGTTCCAAGTAACAAAGCTGCCTCATCCAGGTTCGGTGTGATAAGGGCAGCGAGGGAAAAAACATCGTCTTCATAAGCTTCGACCGCTGCCAGTTCGAGTAAGCGCTGCCCACTGGTGGCAATTATGACCGGATCGACAACAAGCGGAAAGCGTTTTGCCGAATCGGTTGAAAGATCGACAATGGCGCGCGCAACCGTTTCAACGATCTCAGCGCTGAAGAGTAGTCCCAACTTTGCCGCGCCGATCGGAAAATCGCGGCAAAGAACGGCGATCTGTTCGCGCACCACATCGCTGCTGACTGGCTCAATGCGAGAGACTTTTCCCGGGACCTCTGCCACTACGCAGGTGATTGCGGTCAATCCATAAACCCCCAGGGCGGAAAAGGTTTTCAGATCGGCCTGAATACCGGCGCCACTGCTGCTATCGGAGCCTGCGATCGTCAGCGCGACGGGAGGTGAAGCGTCTCTGCGTTTCGTGTTCCCTCTCGAAGTGGCGCGTCTATGGAGCGCCCGGCGGTCGCGCCCTACCATTTAGGCGCCGTCATTGCCGATTGCTTCGACCGGGCAGCCTTCCATCGCTTCTTTACAGAGCGTCTCCTCCTCGGGCGACTCTGGCTGTTTGTAAACATAAGAATGGCCGCCGTCATCGTTCCGTTT
Source organism: Verrucomicrobiota bacterium (assembly GCA_046734045.1). Taxonomy (GTDB): domain Bacteria; phylum Verrucomicrobiota; class Verrucomicrobiia; order Chthoniobacterales; family UBA10450; genus Udaeobacter. The sequence goes on along the minus strand of JBKPQL010000080.1, from coordinate 4,133 downwards.
GAAATTGGCGGGCGCGGTTTCGCGGCACAAATCGCAGTCGATACATTGATCATCGACGTAGAATTTGCCAGGTACGTTCTCGGGGTATTTGTTCGCGGCATCGGCCATAGTTTTCCCTAAAAATGAAGTGGAACGTTAAGAAGAAACGCTCCGAATGCAATAATCTGGCCGCTGATTGGCTTGTGCGCAACCGTAACGTGCCGCTGACGTTTTGAATCGTTAAGACGTTAAAAGCGTTGAAGCGTTAAAGCGGAAGGAGCATTATGGCCGACTAATTTGGCGATTAAGCCGATTAACCCGCTGGACGCTCTAACCCTTAACCCCTTTAACTTAAAAGATCTCTCTGTCTGGTGAAAAAGGATGTTGCCAAAAGCTTGCGCGCGTTTGCGATCGAACTGGCGATTTATGCCGTCCTAGTCATCGGCTATTTCTTCCTGGTTCTTCATCTTTTGGGTGAGTGGCTCTACCACTTGGAATCGCAACATCGTTACGAGTATGCCGTAGTCGCGCTCTTGCTCATCGCCGGTCAGGCCATTGCTCTGGACGCAGTAACGACGCTGTTATTTCGGTTGCTCCGCGGCCGCTGGAGATAACTCATGTTTTTCCCAATCTCCAACGCGCACATCAACCCGATCTATCTGGCCGTTGTGGGTTTTCTGATTGGGATTTTGGGCGGCTTCTTCGGCGTGGGCGGGAGTTTCATTGCCGGACCGGCATTGCGCTTGATGGGAGTGGATTGGAATTACGCAGTGGGCACAGACCTCGCGCATATCGTGGGGAAATCGATTGTAGCGGCGCGACAGCATCGCACGCTGGGCAACGTCGATTTTAAATTAGGACTATACATGGCTTTCGGAACCATCGCTGGCGCAGAAGGGGGCGCGCAATTGATTCAGGCACTGAAACGCGCTGGGAACGTGAACACGGTAGTCAGCTTTGTCGCGATCGTCGTCTATTTTGGTATCGCAGTATTCATGCTCTGGGAAAGCCAGAAAACACTGAGATCAGACAAGAAGGGATCGCCGCGAAAGCACTCTGCGGTGAAGGGCGCACAGTTAAAGGAAGATCGCTCCGCATTCCATCCCGTCACGCAGTCGATTCAACGGATAAGAATTTGGCCGATGATTGATCTGCCTGCTTCGGGCGTACGGCAAATTTCCCTCTGGACTATTCTTCTGGTCGCTTTTGTCGGTGGGTTCTTCAGCGGTTTTCTCGGTGGCGGCGCAGGCTACATTCGGATGCCCTCGATGGTTTACGTTCTCGGAGTCCCTACTCATCTTGCCGTGGGAACGGATCTTTTTGAAATCGTGATTTCGGCGAGTTATGGAACGTTTACGCACGCGATCAAGGGCAACGTGGACATTTTGATCGCGCTTGTCATGCACACCGGCGCGGTTATCGGCGCGCAGATCGGTGTAGTGGCTACGCAATATTTCGCCGGACCAAAAATTCGGCTCGCGTTTGTGCCGTTGCCGTTGATTGGCGCAGCGATCGTCGTCTACACGCTCGTGACTGGACACAAACTTTAACCAATGAAAATTTTGATCTGCAGCGACGGAACGCAGTCGGCCGAACCAGCAATCCACTTGGGAGGTTTGCTGGCCGGGCCGCTCAAAGCCGAAACCACGCTTCTCGGAATTGCGGAAACGTCGCAAGAAAAGCAGCCTCTGCGCGATGCGCTGCACAAGCAGGCGCAATTGCTTCAGGGCGCCGGCGTATCGCCGGTGATTGTCGTGCAATCTGGCGAACCGGTGCACCAGATTCTCGATCAAACGTCCAAGGCAAAGTACGATCTGGTCGTCGTCGGCGCGCGGTGGACTGGCGCAGTGGGAGAGTACTGGCGATCGAAAAAAACTTACGAAGTAATCAAAGCCATTCAGCCTCCGGTGCTGGTAGCCATCGGCGAATGCAAACAATTAAAGCGTTTCGTCATTTGCACCGGCGGAAAAGAATTCATCGAGCAAGCAGTCCAATTCACCGGGAGGCTAGCCGCGGCTGTAGGCGCTTCGGTTACATTGCTGCATGTGATGGCTGAGCCGCCAGCGCTGTACGCCGACCTGGTCCGTTTGGAAGAAGATGTCGGACAGTTACTCGAATCGAAATCCGAGCTCGGAACAAATTTGCGCCGGCAAAAGAGAGAACTCGACCGGCTCGGTGTCTCTGCTGAAGTGCATCTGCGGCACGGGATCGTGATCGACCAGGTCTTCGAAGAAGTGCGAGAGGGCGATTACGATTTGATTGTGACCGGCACATCGCAGGCGCGCGGACTGCTTCGCCACTACATCATGGGCGATTTAACCCGCAGCATTTTGAATCGCGCTAATCTTCCTGTGCTCGTCGCGCGTGCAGGCCCGCCCAAGCCGGGGCGCACTCTTTGGAAAGGGATCAAAGAATTATTTGGCAGGCCCTAGGCTTCAGTAACTGAGGCATCGTGCAGCTCCGCCACGACGAATGCTCCTGTGGCGGATCTCCCCGCCTGCTTGGCCTCCGGGCAAGAGCCAGCTCGACGGAACAGCCACGATGGCTGTGTTACGTTTTCGTATGAAGGCCCCCGAACAACCCGTTCTGCGCAGATCCAGGGTGCGGCGTTGGCTCGGCCATCTTTTTCGTGAATGGACGATTGAGAGCTTGCGCCCGATTGCTCCGGGCTTTGCCAAACCCGAGCCTGCAAAGTGGAGCGATGCGCAGGTCACGCTCGCCTGGCTGGGTCACGCTACCGTGCTCATCAACTTTTTCGGCATCAAGATCCTCACCGATCCCGTACTTTTTTCGCGCATCGGGATTCGCCTGCCGGGATTCATCATTGGGCCGAAACGTTTGATTGCGCCGGCACTCGAATTTCACGAGTTGCCAAGGATCGACATCGTTCTGCTATCCCATGCACACTTCGATCATATCGACACGCGCACGCTGCATTGCTTTGACGCCTCGCCGAAGGTCGTTACCGCACAGAACACACGTGATTTACTTCGCTGGACGCGTTTGCGGGATATCACAGAACTGCATTTGGGCGAGCAAACATCGCCACAAACTTGCGCGGGAAAGATCGACATCGCCGCGGTTCCGGTGAAGCACTGGGGCGCGCGAATGCGGCGCGACTGGCACCGGGGCTACAACGGTTATCTGTTGGAACGGAATGGCCACCGCATTCTTTTTGCCGGCGACACCGCGTTTACAGATCGTTTTGTTGAATTGCTTAGGCGCGGACCGATTGATCTGGCGATCATGTCAATCGGCGCTTATAATCCGTGGATTCATTCCCATTGCACGCCCGAGCAAGCGATCGAGATGGCAAATGCCGCGGGTGCACAATTCATCATGCCGATTCACCATCAATCATTTCGCCTTAGCTTCGAGCCGTTGCGAGAGCCGATCGAACGTTTCGAAGCCGCGCTGAGTAGAGCTCCCGAGCGAATTGCACTGCGCGAAATTGGCGAGACATTTGTGTTGCCGTTGTAGCAAAGCTTGTGTCAAACGTTCGGGGATGCCATCTTTGGCCTCGCGCCGACGTAGCTCAGCTGGTAGAGCAGCGGTTTCGTAATTCAAGAAAGAGTTTTTGCGTGTGTTTTCACTCCGTTGCACAGCATCGCGGATGCTACGTAATTCGGCGGTTCACCATTCGCAGCGCGTTACGCAGAATTGCGTAGCTTTGCGCGGAAAAAATCCTCAGACCGTAGAAAACGACCGTGAAAATGTCAGTGCCTTTTAGTCTGTTTTGTTCTTCGGCTGCGAATCGGTCTCAGCGCCAGAATCAGAAGTCGTTTCAGCGGCCGGTAACGCCAGTTGGCTGCTGCTGGCCTTTTCTTGCTTTATTGCCTCGTTCGCCTTCGCCTTCGCGTCGATTGCTTCATGCAGTCTCTTGAATTGTGCAACAAGATCCACGCGTTGGATGTTCACGTTCAGATTCATTAAGCGTGCACTGGCATCGCCAGAGAGGGCGATGACCTTGTCTATTGCCATTCCTGTTACCGGGACAAGCAATGCGCCCTTTATATTTCCGGCATCCATCTCGGCATTGAGCCTGTCGAACCCGTTAGCAGCCAAGCGGGCGGCGCTCGCCGCAATAAGCTGTTTACGGTGTGCTATATCGTAAGATTCACGCTCGCGTACAGCCATCGCAGTGTGTTTTGAGC